>JBASBO010000306.1:0-8459 GCA_049651165.1 Xanthobacteraceae bacterium
CCGAAGCCTCATCACCATCCTTCATGCCGTCAACTGTCATCCGGAGAGACTCACTTGTACCGCAACAAAATGTATCCCACCCACGGCGTCGTCCCTGCGAAGGCGGAGACCCATAACCCCGGCCTTGCTTGTCGACTTACATACCTGAGTTGATAGAGCCGAACCGCTGCGGCGTATGGGTCCCCGCCTTCGCGAGGACGACGGTTTTCGTGCCGCGAATCCGCACGCAAACGAAGCTCCGGTCCGGTTCATCAGTCGACGAAGTTCGGCGCGCGCTTCTCGATGTTGGCGCGAACCGCCTCGGACTGGTTGGGCGAGCCGATCAGCGCCTGCTGCTCGTAGGATTCCGCGACCAAGGCGGAGGCGGGATCGGTTCCCAGATTGTTCATCAGCCGCTTCGCGGCGCGGATCGCGGCCGGATTCTTGCCGGCGATCTCGCGCGCGGCCGCCATCGCCTCCTTGTGCGGATCGTCGCACACCCGCGTCGCAAGCCCGTAGTCGAGCGCCTCGCGGCCCGAGAATACGCGGCCGGTATAGGTCAGATCGCGCAGGACATCGTCGCGCACCAGCCGCGCCAGGATCGGCGTCCCCGCCATGTCCGGCACCAGCCCCCACTTGATCTCAAGGATCGACAGCTTGGTGTCGGGGGCGACGAAGCGCATGTCCGCGCCGAGCATAAGCTGGAAGCCGCCGCCGAGCGCCACGCCATGCACCGCCGCGATCACCGGCACCGGCAGTTCGCGCCAGCCCCACACCACGTATTGCGGGTCATTGACCAGACCCCGCGTGCGCGGCACCAGACTACCGAGCCGGCCCGACTTGCCCTCCTTCATCGTCTCGAAACGGGAGGTGTCGAGCCCGGCGCAAAACGCTCGGCCCTCGCCCGACAGCACCACCGCGCGCAAGCCCTTTTCGTTCTTGAGCCGGTCGCAGGTCGCCGCCAGCGCGTCGAACATCGGGAAATCGAGAGCGTTCATCTTGTCCGCCCGCACCAGACGGACGTCGGCGACGCCGTCCGTGATCGAAACCGAGACGCGATCGTTCATGGGCATTTCTCCAAAACCGGGCCAGAAGTGATTTGAGGTTCTTCACAGTCGAGGTTCTTTACAGAAGGGCTTCCGCACGCTTTAGTCAATCGGCTAATCAACACGCGGGTTCATTCACGATCGGGTCTTGATCATGTTCAATGAGAAGTTGCTCGCCAATCGCCGCATCCTGATTACCGGCGGCGGCACCGGCCTCGGCAAGGCGATGGCCGAACGCTTCCTTAGTCTCGGCGCCACGGTCCACATCTGCGGCCGCCGCAAGGGCGTCTGCGACGAGACCGCGACCGAACTGATGGATCGGCACGGCGGCAAGGTGATGACCCATGGCGTCGATATCCGCGACGCCGGCGCGGTCGATCACATGATCGAAACCATCTTCGCGGAGGGCCCCCTCACCGACCTTATCAACAACGCCGCGGGCAACTTCATCTCGCGCACCGAGGAACTGTCGCCGCGCGGCTTCGACGCCGTCGCCAACATCGTCATGCGCGGCACGTTCTACGTGACCCACGCGGTGGGGCGACGCTGGATCGCGGCCAAACTGCCGGGCAACGTGGTGTCGATCACCACCACCTGGGTGCGCAACGGCAGCCCCTACGTGGTGCCGTCGGCGATGAGCAAGGCGGCGATCCACGCGATGACGATGTCGCTCGCCACCGAATGGGGCCGCTACGGCATCCGCCTCAACACCATCGCGCCGGGCGAAATCCCGACCGAGGGCATGAGCAAGCGGATCAAGCCCGGCGACGAGGCCGGCGCGCGCACCAAGGCGATGAACCCGATGGGTCGCGTCGGCCATATGGAGGAATTGCAGAACCTCGCGGTGTTCCTGATCTCCGGCGGCTGCGACTGGATCAACGGCGAGACCATCGCCATGGACGGCGGACAGGCGCTGGCCATGGGTGGCAACTTCTACCAGCTTCGCGAGTGGACCGATGCCGACTGGCAGCGGGCGCGCGACTCGATCAAGGCGCAGAACGAGAAGGACCGCGCGGCGCGAAGCCGGGTCTGATTTCGCGAAACCGATCGTCGGGAAGCGGAACCACCGCCGGTTCTCCCGCGCCGTTGGCGGTGAGGTCAAGCGCGACGACTCCGGTTGTGAGTTGCTGGTGACGCCTCCTCGCATCCGTACCGTCGCGCCCGTTGATACCTCGCCGCGCCGAGCGAGCGCGCTCCGACATCCATCTTGTGTTCGGCTTTAAACAAAGCCACTATCGTCAAAAGCAAAAAGGCACCGAGAGGAAACATGACGGCAGTCGACAGCGCCACCACTCTCACCGAAGTCGTTCACGCGCAGGCTGGTCTGCGCGGCGACGACGTCGTTTTCGAATTCGAGGGACGTTCGACATCGTTCGTGCAATTCGACGTTCACACCAACCAGATCGCGAACGGCCTCATCGCGCTGGGCGTCAAGCCCGACGAGCGCGTTGCCTATCTCGGCAAGAACAGCGACATCTTTTTCGAGCTTCTGCTCGGCGCGATGAAGGCCAATGTCGTGATGGCGCCGGTGAACTGGCGTCTCGCTGGCCCGGAGATCGCTTACATCATCGAGGACTGCAAAGCCGCCGTGTTGTTCGTCGGCCCGGAATTCATCGACCAGGTTCGCGGGATCAAGGCGCAAATTCCCAGCGTCCGCCACATCATGACGACCGAAGGCGGCGCACCGGAATGGATCGACGTGCCGGCGTGGCGAGACCGGCAAAGCAAGGACAAGCCGGCGGTTACCGTCACTTCCGATAACGTCGCAATCCAGCTTTATACTTCGGGAACCACCGGCCGCCCGAAGGGCGCGATGCTGTCGCATGCCAACTTCCTGTCACTGGTGCGCGCCGGGCAGGACAACAAACCCGACTGGAACAAATGGTCGCACGACGACGTCTCGCTGGTGGCGATGCCGGTGTTTCATATCGGCGGTTCGGGCTGGGGAACGCTGGGAGTCTATCACGGCGCCAAGGGCGTCATCGCGCGGGAATTCGATCCGACCAAGGTGCTGGACTTCTTCGAACAGTCAAAAATCACCAAGCTGTTCATGGTGCCGGCCGCCATGCAATTCGTGGTGCGGCAGCCGCGCGCGAAAACCGTCGACTTCTCGCGGCTGCGCTACATGCTCTACGGCGCCTCGCCGATTCCTGCCGCTCTGCTGAAGGAATGCATCGAGGTTTTTAAGTGCGGCTTCGTGCAGATGTACGGCATGACGGAAACCACCGGCACTATCGTCGCGCTGGCGCCGGAGGACCACATCGAAGGATCGGAGCGAATGCGCTCCGCCGGAAAGGCGCTGCCCGGCGTCGAGATCGCGATCCTCGATGCGGACGGCAATCCGCTGCCTGCTCGGCAGGTCGGCGAGATCGCGACCCGCTCCGGCTCGAACATGGTGGGATACTGGAACCTGCCGGAAGCCAGCGCCCAGACCATCGGCAAGGATGGCTGGCTGCGCACCGGCGACGCCGGCTACATGGATGAAGACGGATTCATCTACATTCACGATCGCATCAAGGACATGATCATCTCCGGCGCGGAGAACATCTATCCCGCCGAAGTGGAGAGCGCGATCTGCGATCACCCCGATGTCGCCGAGGCCGCGGTGGTCGGCATACCGGACGACAAGTGGGGCGAATCCGTCAAGGCCATCGTCGTGCTCAAGCCGGGCAAGACGGCGACCGCGACCGATATCATCAACTTCACGCGCACGCGGATCGCCGGCTTCAAGACGCCGAAGACCGTGGACTTCATCCCCGCATTGCCGCGCAATCCGTCCGGCAAGATCCTGCGCCGCGAACTGCGCGCGCCGTTCTGGAAGGGCAAGGATCGTCAGATCAACTGATCTCGACCAACCGACCGATACGAGTGCATCGGCCTATAACCTCATCGTCTCAACATGCCCACACGCGCATCGAGAGACGATGAGAAGCATTCGCGGTTGCCCCGGCACCCCCAACACGATCCTCAGCGTCGTCCCCGCGCAGGCGGGGACCCATACTCCGCAGCGTTAGTGATACGGAAAACGTCTGTCGCCCGCACCCACGACCACAACCAAGGTCAAAGGTTATGGGTCCCCGCCTGCGCGGGGACGACGATTTTCGTGTTGCACATCTGTGCAAGATACAAACTACCAGTCAGCTTCTGAGGTAGCGACGCTGTTGCATCCTCCACGAAGGATCGCCGTCGCGTCTCACCTCTTGTTCGCGCCCATGTAGCCGAACAGGAATCCGGCGACCTTGCGCATCTGGATTTCCTCGCTGCCCTCGGTGATGCGATAGCGGCGATGGTGGCGGTAGATGTGTTCGAACGGCTTGTGCCGCGAATAGCCGATGCCGCCGTGCACCTGAATGGCGCGATCCGCCGCCTGCCCGCACAGCCGGTTTGCCCAGTAGTTGCACATCGAGACCTTGTCGGACAGCGTGTGCTCGACCTGCGCCTGCGTCAGTTGATCCATTTCCCACGCCGTCTTGCGGATCAGGAGCCGCAGCATCTCCGCCTGCGTCGCAAGCTCCACCAGCGGAAACTGGATCGCCTGATTGCGCGCCAGTTCCTCGCCGAACGGCTTGCGCTCGCGCGCGTATTTGACGCTCTCGTTGATACAGAACACCGCCGCCCCCAACGAACTCGCCGCCTGCCGGATGCGGTTTTCGTGCACGAAGCATTGCGCCAGCGACAGGCCGCGCCCGACCTCGCCGAACAGCGCGTCGTCCGGCACGAACACGTCGGTGAAGGAGACGCGCGGATGATCGGTCGGCATGTTGAAGGTCCACAAGTATTCCTCGACCTTCACGCCCTTCGCATCCGCCGGCACCAGGAAGCAGGTGATGCCACGCGCGTCACCGTCGTTGCCGGAGGTGCGGGCGAACAGCGCGCAATGGGTGGCGACGTGCATCCCCGTCGTCCACATCTTCTCGCCGTCGATGATCCAGCCCGACTTGCCATCGCGCGTGCCCTGCACCGCGCGCGTCTCCATGTGGGTGGCGTCGGAGCCGTGGTCGGGCTCCGTCAGACCAAAGGTGATGCGGTACTTGCCGGTGATCGAGCCTTCGATCATCGCCTTCTGATCGTCGCGGCCGTAGAGGTCGAGCATCTTCACGACCGGGAAATTGCCGACGATGGAGTGCTCGTTCTGCAAATCGTTATGCAGGCCCAGCCCCTGCGCGGCGAAGTGCTCGCGGATCACCGCCATCCACAGATTGGAGCCGTCGTTGCCGCCATACCGCTTCGGCACCGCGAAGCGCAGGTGCCCGGCCTTGTCGGCAAGGTCCTTGGCCTTGCGCAGCAGGTCTTCCCATTCGTGACGCGGCAGGCCGCCGTTTTCGAAATCGGTGCGCGCCCATTCGCGGCGATGATCGAAGAAGCGGATGTTGTCGTCCGCAAGCTCCAGCGGCTTGATGGCTTCGGCGATGAAGCGGTCGAGTTCGGCGAGATAGGCGACAAGGTCCGCGGGCAGGGAAAAATCCAAGGTCTTTCTCCATCACGACATCGGTTGCGGATGCCATGTGGAAGCCGCAAGCCGCGCAAGTCAAGCCGCCGATTTCGGTTGCGAAGGCGGATGCGGCATGCCTATCTGACCGCTGCACAACCGCCGCGCCTCACCCCGGCGAGCCGCATTTTCCATCCGACGAAAAAGACCCGCGAGGAAACCGCATGGATCTGAAGTTCTCCAAAGTGACCCGCAAGGGCCCGGTCACCGTCGTCACCCTGTCGCGGCCGGAGGTCTACAACGCGCTTCACACCGACGCGCATTTCGAACTGAACCGCGTCTTCAACGATTTCGCGGCCGATCCCGATCAATGGGTCGCCATCGTCACCGGCGCCGGCGACAAGGCGTTCTGCGCCGGCAACGACCTGAAATGGCAGGCCGCCGGCGGCAAGCGCGGCTGGGATACCGGCGGCTTCGCCGGCCTGACCTCGCGCTTCGATTGCGACAAGCCGATCATCGCCGCCGTCAACGGCGTGGCGATGGGCGGCGGTTTCGAGATCGCGCTGGCCTGCGACCTCATCATCGCCTCCGAGAACGCCAGGTTCGCCCTGCCCGAGCCGCATGTCGGGCTCGCCGCGCTGGCCGGCGGGCTGCACCGGCTGCCGCGCCAGATCGGCCTCAAGCGCGCCATGGGCATGATCCTGACCGCGCGCCACGTCTCGGCGCGCGAGGGCCTTGAGCTTGGCTTCGTCAACGAGGTGGTGCCGCAGGGCGAGGCGCTGGCGGCGGCGGAGCGCTGGGCCGAGACCATCTGCAAGAACAGCCCGATGTCGATCCGCGCCTCGAAGCAGACCATCGCGCGCGGGCTCGCGGTCTCGCTGGAACAGGCGATCGCCGAGCAGGTCAACTATCCCGCGGTGAAGGCGATGGTCGCCTCCCAGGACTATATCGAGGGACCGAAGGCGTTTTCCGAAAAGCGCCCGCCGAAGTGGGTCGGCAAATAACCGGCAAGTAACGGACGTTATCGGCGTTCCAGTTCGCGCCGGTAGCTCGCATATTTCGGTTGATCGACGGCGACCTTGTCCATCGTGGTCTGCCACAGATGATCGGCAAGCCCCGGCGTTTGCAGATCGACCGCGCCTTCCGCGATGGCGTCGGCGAGCTTGCGGTTGAGGTCGAGCAGCGAACCGCTTTCGCCGAGCAGGCTGACGAGCCGCTCCTGTTCCGCGGCGTCGCGCGGCCCCGCCAGCGCGAGTTGCCGCGCCACCACGTCGAGCGCGTTGACGCCGACCCGCAGCTTGAACGCGGCGGCGCCGGACAACTGCGGCGCAACCTCGTGACGCAGGAAATCGGCCACCGCGTTGAGCAGTTCGACGGGCGTGGGCTCATCCTGCACGTTCAACCTCCTCCGGCTCGCGGCGCCAACAGCCGCAACAGATCGATCTCGGCTTCCGATGCGCGCCGTCCGATCATGGCGCGCTCCAGCGAATGGTCCGGCCCGTTGCGAAAGCGCTGCATCATGCCGCAGCACATCACGCCCCAGCGCAGCGTCCCCATCACTTCCCAGAAACGCGCGCGCGCCGGGTCGACATGCCCGCCCTCATCCGCGTAACCGGCATACAGGTCCTCGCGCGTGCCGAGGCCGCCGACCGGCTTGTCGATCTCGCCGAAGCGCCAGGAATTGACGCAGACCCAGCCGAGGTCCTCCATCGGGTCGCCGACATGCGCCAGTTCCCAGTCGATCACCGCGCGCACGCCGTCGGGGCCGATAATCAGATTGCCGTGGCGGAAATCGCCGTGCACCAGCGTCTCGCGCGGCGGCGGCCCGGGGTCGTTGCCGGCAAGCCAGCGCAGCGCCAGTTCGAACACCGGACGCGGCCAGCCGAAGCTACGATATTCCTGCGTCAGTTCGGCGATCTCGGAGGACGAGTTCAGGCGGCGAAGCGCCGGCAATCGCGCGGAATCGAGCGCGTGCATCTTCGCCAGCACCCCGCCAATCTGCCGCGCCAGCTTCGGCCGGACATCGGCATAGAGCGCATCGCGCAAAATCTTGCGCGGGATGGTTTCGCCGGCGACGCGCGCCATCACGAAGCCGGTGCCGAGACCATCCTCCGGCGTCAGGACGTGGAGCACGCGGGGCGACGGAATCCCGGCCTCAAGGGCGCTCCGCATCAGCACGGCCTCCGCATCCAGCCCCGCCGCGCGTTCGAGCGGCGTCGTGTAGCCCGCCGGCGCGCGCCGCAGGATCGCGCCGAGCGCGCCGTCGGGACGCTCGATATCGAACGACCACGTCTCCTGGCTCGCGCCGCCCGACAGCCGGGCAGCGTTGGCGATGCCGGTCGCGCCCGCGCACCATCCGGTCACCGAGCGCGCCAGTGCGGCCTTAAAGTTCTCGCTCAACACCTATCGACCCTTGAAATCGGCAGGCCGCTTTTCCAGGAAAGCCGTCACGCCCTCCCTGAAATCCTCGGTCGCGCCCGCCACGCGCTGCAACTGACATTCGAGATCGAGTTGCTGTTCGTAGGAATTTTCCGGGCTGTCCCAATACAGCCGGCGGATCATCGTCAGCGCCATCGTCGGTCCGGCCGCAAGCTCATGAGCAAGCTTCATCGTCTCGCCCTTCAGCGCCGCGTCGTCATAGACGCGATTGACGAGACCCCATTCCAGCGCCTTCTCGGCGGGAAGTTTCTCGCCCATCAGCGACAGTTCGACCGCGCGCGCCTTGCCGACGAGGCGCGGCAACAGCCACGTCGAGCCGCAGTCCGGCACCAGCCCGATACGGCGGAACGCTTGCAGGAAATAGGCCGAGCGCGCGCACAGGATCATGTCGCCCATCAGCGCGAAGCTCATGCCCGCGCCCGCCGCCGGGCCGTTGACGACGGTGACAATCGGGCAATGCAGGTAGCGCAAGCGCCGCAGGAGCGGATGAAAGGCCGTCTCCAGCGTCGCGCCGGCGCCGCGGCGATTGTCCGGCTTGGCGTCGCCGCCGCCGCGCCCTTGCAGGT
>JBASBO010000307.1:0-26790 GCA_049651165.1 Xanthobacteraceae bacterium
TATGGGTCCCCGCCCGCGCGGGGACGACCCGTGGATCGTCGGTGCGAAATCCTGTCTGCGTCGCGCCGACGCAAGTCGTGAAAAAGCCGAACGCCTACGACGCCCGCGCCAGCGGCGGTTTGGCCGCAGGCGACGCGGTATTTCATACCGCGCGGCATCCGGGACGCGGCTACGTCAAAAGCGGAAAAACGCTATTTCGCGCAGCCCGAGGTCTGGTCGCCCTGGCGCGCCATCGGCTTGCCGTTGATGAAGACGCCGGTCGCTCCGCCGGTGACGGAGCCGCCGCAGCCGGTGCGGTTGCCGATCACGGTGGCGGGTTTGCCGTTGATGAAGACGTTTGGCACGCCCTCGACGATCGCGCCGTCGGTGGTGGTGTCGCCCGCCCGCGCCGCCGGCTTGCCATTGATGATGACATTGTCCGCGCCGCCGGTGATGACGCCGGGCGCGTTGTTGCCGGACTGGCCGAACGCCGGCGCGACAACAGAGGCGGCCGCGACGGCGAGCAGGGCGGGAAGGGCGTTTCGCATCTTGACCTGTATCGGACGTGTGTCGGTCGGATCGTTACTGTCCCGAGGCTTGGTGGCGGCAATGTGTTTGCAGCGATCATGCCGGGATGCAACCCACATATCCGTGCGTCGCGGCTTGTTCCGGTGGGGCGCATCCGGCATGGTCGGCGGGAATAAGGAATCCATCGTGAGTGCCGCACTTTCCCCTCAAGGAGCCGCGCCGGAAGTGGCGATCGGCCCGGTCCGCTTCGGCAATGCGCTGCCGCTCGCGGTCATCGCCGGGCCGTGCCAGCTTGAGAGCCGGGCGCACGCGCTGGAGACCGCGAGCGCGCTGAAGGAGATCGCGACGCGGCTCGGCATCGGCCTCGTCTACAAGACCTCGTTCGACAAGGCCAACCGCACCAGCGCCGGCGCCGCGCGCGGCATCGGGCTTGAGGCGGCGCTGCCGATCTTCGCCGAGATCCGCGCCTCCCTCGGCCTGCCGGTGCTGACCGACGTCCACGAGCCGGCGCAGTGCGCGGAAGCGGCGCAGGCGGTGGACGTGCTGCAAATCCCGGCGTTCCTGTGTCGGCAGACCGACCTGTTACTGGCGGCGGCGGCGACCGGCAAGGCGGTCAACGTCAAGAAGGGACAATTCCTCGCGCCGTGGGACATGGCCAACGTGGTGGCCAAGATCACCGGGGCCGGCAATGCCGGCGTGCTGGTGACCGAGCGCGGCGCATCGTTCGGCTACAACACGCTGGTGTCCGACATGCGCGCGTTGCCGATCCTCGCCCGCACCACCGGCGCGCCGGTGATCTTCGACGCCACCCATTCGGTGCAGCAGCCGGGCGGGAAGGGGACATCGTCGGGCGGCGAGCGCGAGTTCGTGCCGGTGCTGGCGCGCGCGGCGGTCGCCGTCGGCGTCGCGGGCGTATTCATCGAAACCCATCCCGATCCCGACCATGCGCCCTCCGACGGCCCCAACATGGTGCCGCTTAACGCGTTCGAGGGGCTGGTGCGGACGCTGATGGCGTTTGACAGGCTCGCCAAGGCCGGCCCGCTATGAACGGCGGCATCCGCGAGAGGCGGCGTTTGCCCTGATGCCGTCCGTGCTCTACCTGATCGCGCTGGCGTCGTTCGCGGCCAACCTGTCGGTGCGCGCGATCGATCCGGTGATTCCCCATATCGCCGACGATCTCTCGGTGTCGATCGCGCAGGCCGCCGGCCTGTCGTCGGCATTGGCCTTCACCTTCGCCATCGTGCAGCCGATCATCGGCGCCGTCGCCGACCTGGTCGGCAAGGCCCGCGTCATGGTGGTATGCCTGGCCCTGCTCGGGACCGGCAGTATTGTCGGCGCGTTCGCGGACACCTTCCCGTTTCTGCTGCTGACGCGCATCCTGTGCGGCATCGGCGCCGGCGGCGTGTTTCCGGTGACGCTCAGCCTGACCAGCGATCTGGTGCCGGTGGCGGGACGGCAGGTGGCGATCAGCCGGGTGCTGGCCGGCGCGATGATCGGCAACATCCTCGGCTCGACGCTCGGCGGCATGGTCGGCGACCTGTTCGGCTGGCGCGGCGTTTTGGGAGTCCTCGGCGTCGCCACCGTCATCGCCTCCGTCGCGGTCGGCGTCGGGCTGAGCCGGACCTCGGCCACCATGGCGTCCGGGGGGACGAACTTCGCGACGCTGTGGCACGGCTACAAGGTGCTGTTCCACAATCCGCGGACACGGGTCTGCTACAGCGTGGTGTTCGCCGAGGGCTGCTGCGTCCTCGGGGTGTTTCCCTTCGTCGCGGCGTTTCTGTTCGAGCTTGGCGAGACCCGGCTGTCGATCGCCGGCATCGTCATCGCCGGCTTCGCGCTGGGCGGGCTGGTGTACACCGCGAGCGTGACGCGGCTGTTGCCGTGGCTGGGCGCTCGCGGCCTGATGATCGGCGGCGGCGCGCTGATGGCGCTGCAACTGGTCGTTCTCGGCCTCGGCCTGCCGTGGCAGGCGCAGATGGCGAGCTTCATGGTGATGGGGCTCGGCTTCTACATGCTGCACGGCTGCATGCAGGTGTTCGCCAGCGAACTGGCGGTGGAGGCGCGCGCCACCTCGCTGTCGCTGCACTCGTGCTTCTTCTTCCTCGGCCAGACCGCCGGGCCGATCGTCTACGGCGTCGGCATCGCCCATATCGGCAAGCTGCCGACGCTGATCGTCTGCGGCGTGATGGTGACGCTGGTCGGCATCATCGGCGCGAAGCTGCTGGTGACCCGGCCGGCCGCGTAGGCACTATCCGCGCCCGCGATAGGGCGGAACCCCCTGCTCGGGCAGCCACACGCCTTTCGGCAACCGGCCGGTCTGCCAGAACACGTCGATGGGAATGCCGCCGCGCGGATACCAGTAGCCGCCGATGCGCAGGAAGCGCGGCCTGATCCCGGCGACGATGCGCTTGCCGATCGCGATCGTGCAGTCCTCGTGGAACGCGCCGTGATTGCGGAAGCTCGCAAGGTAGAGCTTCAGCGATTTGGATTCGACGAGCCACGCCCCGGGCACGTAATCGATCATCAGATGCGCGAAATCCGGCTGACCGGTGATCGGACACAGCGAGGTGAATTCCGGCGCGGTGAAGCGCACCACGTAGGCCGTATCCTTCTGCGGGTTTGGCACGCGGTCGAGTTGCGCAGCCTCGGGCGAGGCCGGCCAGGCGACGTCGCGGCCGAGTTGCAGGTCGGCTTGCTTCAAGTCGGCGGTCTTTGCGGGGGCGCGGGGCGATCTGGACATCAGCGTCTGCGTAACGCCTCCGCGGCGATCCGGCAAGGCGCGGGAAGGACCGGTCCCGGCCTTTCCCAGCCGGAGGCCATGTTGTAGAAGCGGCGCCAACTTCTCCCGCCATTTTGCAAGAGGCATCCATGACCGCCATCGTCGATATCATTGGCCGCGAAATTCTCGACAGCCGGGGCAATCCGACCATCGAGGTCGATGTGGTGCTGGAGGACGGATCGCAGGGCCGCGCCGCAGTGCCGTCCGGAGCCTCCACCGGCGCTCACGAGGCGGTCGAACTGCGCGACGGCGACAAGGGGCGCTACGGCGGCAAGGGCGTGCTGAAGGCGGTGGACGCCGTCAACGGCGAGATTTTCGACGCCATTGGCGGCATGGACGCCGAACAGCAGGTGCAGATCGACCAGACCCTGATCGACCTCGACGGCACGCCGAACAAGAGCCGGCTCGGCGCCAACGCCATTCTCGGCGTATCGCTGGCGGTGGCGAAGGCCGCGGCCGACTCGTTCGACATGCCGCTGTATCGTTACGTCGGCGGCACCTCCGCGCGCCTGTTGCCGGTGCCGATGATGAACATCATCAACGGCGGCGTCCATGCCGACAATCCGATCGATTTTCAGGAGTTCATGATCCTTCCGGTCGGCGCGTCGTCGTTCGCCGAGGCGCTGCGCTGCGGCGCGGAGGTGTTCCACACGCTGAAGGCGGGCCTGAAGAAGGCCGGGCACAACACCAATGTCGGCGACGAGGGCGGCTTCGCGCCGAACCTGCCGTCGGCCGACGCCGCGCTGGAATTCGTGATGAACGCCATCGCGCAGGCCGGCTACAAGCCCGGCGAGGACGTCATGATCGGGCTCGATTGCGCTTCGACCGAGTTCTTCAAGGACGGCCAATACGTCTATGGCGGCGAGAACAAGACCCGCTCGCGCTCCGAGCAGGCCAAATATCTCGGCGAACTGGTGTCGCGCTATCCGATCGTCACCATCGAGGACGGCATGAGTGAGGACGACATGGAGGGCTGGAAGGAACTGACCGATCTGATCGGCGACAAGTGCCAGCTCGTCGGCGACGACCTGTTCGTCACCAACGTTACGCGGCTGGCGGACGGCATCAAGAACGGCCGCGCCAACTCGATCCTGGTCAAGGTCAACCAGATCGGCTCGCTGACCGAGACGCTGGCCGCCGTCGAGATGGCGTTCAAGGCGGGCTATACCGCGGTGATGTCGCACCGCTCCGGCGAGACCGAGGATTCCACCATCGCCGACCTCGCGGTCGCCACCAATTGCGGGCAGATCAAGACCGGCTCGCTGGCGCGCGCCGACCGCACCGCCAAGTACAACCAGTTGCTGCGGATCGAGCAACAACTGGGGTCGCAGGCGAAGTATGCCGGTCGGGCGGCGCTGAAGGCGTTGGCGTAAGTCTGCGCCGACCGGATGGGGACGGTGAAAAAGACCGTTTCCTCGCGGGCGTCGCGGCGGCGCGGTTAGCGGTCCGTTAACCGTGGTGTCGCATCGTCCGCGCATGGTTTCGCGCGCAAGACTGAAAGCATTGCTGACCGGGGTGGCTCTCTACGCGATGGCCGCCGCCACCGTCGGCTATTTCAGCGTCAACGCCTATACCGGCAAATACGGGCTCAACGCCCGTCAGGAACTGGATCAGGAGATCGTCGCCCTGACCTCGGAGTTGGCGCGGCTGAAGCAGGAGCGCATCGAGGGCGAGAAGCGGGTGGCGCTGTTGCGGGCCGACCGGATGGACCCCGACATGCTCGATGAGCGGGTGCGCTATCAACTGGAATACGCCCACCCGCGCGATCTGGTGCTGAAGATCCGCCGGTCCGACGAGAGCGCGGTCCAACGTCGCTGAACCGGCTTCGGCTAACTGGCTTCCAACACGCCGTTGATCGGCTGGTCGAGGAACGGACGCACCTCGTCCTCCGCGATCGGCGGCGAGTAGAAGTAACCCTGCACCATCAGACTGCCCAGATTCCTGAGCACGTCCATTTCCTCCCGCGTCTCGACGCCTTCGACCACGCAGTCGAGGTTCATGTCGCGGCTGAGCGCCAGCAGGGATTTGACGATCTTGTAGCTTGCCGGGCTTTTATGCAGGTTGGTCACGAAGCTGCGGTCGATCTTGATCTTGGTGAGCGGCAGGGCGTGCAGCCGCGACAGGCTCGAATAGCCGGTGCCGAAATCGTCGAGGGAGATGCCGCAGCCGAGCAGGCGCAACATTTCCACCGACCGGCTTACCTGCTCGAAATCGTGCGTGAACGCGGTTTCGGTGATCTCAAGGTCGAGCCGGCCGGCGTCGAAGCCGCTTCTCTGGATAATGCCGACGATCGCCAGCGTTCCCTCGGCCGAATTGAGATCGTAGGCCGATAGATTGAAGGAGAGCCGCATGTTGTCGGACCATGCGGCCGCGGCCGTCAGCGCCTTGCGCAGCAGCGGCCGGGTCAATGAGCCGATGATGCCGGCCCGCTCCGCCACCGGGATGAATTGCGCCGGCGAAACCCGGCCGAGCGTCGGGCTGACCCAGCGCGCCAGCGCCTCGAAACACACCGTCGTCTGCGAGCGGATATCGACGATAGGCTGGAAAACGATGGTCAGTTCCTTGTCGAAGTCAGCGAGCTTCAGCGCCTGCTCGATCCGTGAATCCCTGTTGATCTGCGCTTCGTGTTCGGCGGAGAACAGCACCGCGCCGCCGCGCCGCGCGCTCTTGCCGTGATACAGTGCGTAGTCTGCGCGCTCGAACAGTTGTTCGGCCGAGGACGCCGTTTCAGGATAGACGGCGATGCCGACCGAGCCGGAAATCTGCACGATGGCGTCCGGAAGCGAGAACGGCGCGGACAACAGTGCGGCGATCTCCTCGCCGTGGGCGATCAGCGGGGCGTCGTCGGGCGCATCCGTTACGATATAGGCAAATTCGTCGCCGCCGAGGCGCGACACGAATGTCTTGTGCAGCATGCAGAAGCCGTTCAGGCGATCCGCCACTTCAGCCAGCAATCGGTCGCCGGCGGCGTGACCATAGAGGTCGTTGACCGGCTTGAAGCCGTCGAGATCGATGATCCCCAGGGCGAGGCGGTTGTTTTTCGACTGCGCGCGCTGAAACGCCTCGCCAAGGGCCGTGAAGAACGCCCGGCGGTTGGGAAGCTCGGTGAGACTGTCCAGATTGGCGAGCCGCAGGTTCTCGTTGCTCAGCATCTCGGTTTTCGTCTGCGCCTCGACCATGCGCGTGAAGTCGCGATACTGGATCAGGATGACGATGATGACGGCAACCGTCACCAGCATGACGTTAAGCGCCATGCCGACGAATGACGGTATTCCGGTCGAGGCGAAGAAGACGACGAAGGGGACCGAGACGGTCGTGGCGACGATCAGGGTGGCGGATCGCAGATGGATCAGGCACAACATGCTGCCGAGCATCGCGATCGTCACAAACAGCCCGATATGCGCCTTTGCGTAGGTGTCGCCATAGGGGAATAGCGCGAGCGCCCAGGTTATGAAGGCAATACCCAGAATGCCGGCGAGCCTATTGGTGCGCCGCAGTTCGCGGGCCGCCTGCTGCTCGGTGAGAACGGCGTTTCTCTTGGCCCACCATACGATCAGGCGGACGCCGCAGATCACGCTGAGCGCCAGCGACACGTAAAACGTCAGCCAGTTCGGTGCCTTCCCGAAAAAGGTGAAGGAAAGTACCCAGGCGTTGGCTACGAGGATGAAATAGAGCAGCGGGATCAACCGCGATAATGCGGCCAACTGCGCTTTCAGCAATTGTGGCATGTCGGTCCGGATCGACATGAATTCAATGACGGAACGGAGTACCTTCTGTACGGCCATATATTCCCCCTGACCGCATAACAATCGCGGCCTGAACTCGGTAATTTCACCGATTTATTGTAATCTCGTGAAATCAGTCTTAAAGGTTGAGAGGGGAAGGCCCGTGCGGCGACGACACGTCGCAGGAGGATGCGAGGACGCTCCTCGCTGCATTGCGATATGAGCCGCCCGCCAATCGCGCCGCTCGTGAGCCACCGATCGTCAGACGCCAGTCATCCGCCGTCGATCCGCGCGCCAGTGATCGGGGCTTGGCTTTTACATGCCGAGGAGTTGGGATAGAGAAAAATATCGCCCCTTTTATCTGGACGAGCCATGGCCGCACCCAAGAAGAACGCATCGCAAACAGCAACAGGGCAGGAAACCAGGGAAGGGAACTCCCGTCCAGCTGGGGTGGAATTCACCAGGGAGCAGGATCTGGCGGCGCTGCGCGAAATGCTGCTGATCCGGCGGTTCGAGGAAAAGGCCGGCCAGCTTTACGGCATGGGGGCGATCGGCGGTTTCTGCCACCTCTACATCGGCCAGGAAGCCATCGTCGTCGGCGTGCAGATGGCGCTGAAATACGGCGATCAGGTCATCACCGGATACCGCGACCACGGCCATATGCTGGCGACCGGGATGAGTGCCAACGGTGTCATGGCCGAACTCACCGGACGGCGCGGCGGCTACTCCAAGGGCAAGGGCGGCTCCATGCACATGTTCAGCAAGGAGAAGCACTTCTATGGCGGCCACGGCATCGTCGGCGCGCAGGTTTCGCTCGGCACCGGCCTTGCGTTCGCCAACCGCTATCGCGGTAACGACAACATCGCGGTGGCCTATTTCGGCGACGGCGCCGCCAACCAGGGGCAGGTCTACGAGAGCTTCAACATGGCGGAGTTGTGGAAACTGCCGGTGATCTACATCATCGAGAACAACCGCTACGCCATGGGCACCTCGGTCAGCCGCTCCTCTGCGCAGCAGGACTTCTCCAAGCGCGGCGCCTCGTTCAACATTCCCGGCGAGCAGGTGGACGGCATGGACGTGCGCGCGGTGAAGGCCGCCGCCGACAAAGCAGTGCAATGGTGCCGCGAGGGCAACGGGCCTTACATCCTCGAAATGCAGACCTATCGCTATCGCGGCCACTCGATGTCCGACCCGGCGAAGTACCGCACCCGCGAGGAGGTCGACAAGGTGCGCCACGATTCCGACCCGATCGAGCAGGTCCGCAACCGGCTTCTCGCCGCCAAGGTCAGCGAGCAGGACCTGAAGAAGATCGACGCCGACGTGCGCGAGATCGTCAATGCCGCGGCGGAATTCGCCCAGACCGATCCCGAGCCGGATGCGTCCGAGCTTTACACCGACGTCTATCGCTGAGCGCGCAGCCCTTAAAAGTTCCGGAGCGAATATGCCGATTCAAGTCCTGATGCCCGCGCTGTCGCCGACAATGGAAAAGGGCAATCTCGCCAAGTGGCTGAAGAAGGAAGGCGAGACGATCAAGTCCGGTGACGTGATCGCCGAGATCGAAACCGACAAGGCGACCATGGAGGTCGAGGCGACCGACGAGGGCACGCTTGGCAAGATTCTGGTGCCGGAAGGCACTGCCGATGTCGCCGTGAATACCCCGATCGCCACCATTCTCGCCGACGGCGAGAGTGCCGCCGATCTCGACAAGGTGGCAGCACAGCCCGCAAAGTCCGAGCCGAATGCCGAGCCCGCTCCGGCGGAGGCAAAGTCGACGCCCGCGCCCGCGGCCCCGGCTGCGCCGGCGACAGTGGAAGCGCCGGCCGATACCGAGATTCCGGCCGGCACCGAGATGGTGACGCAGACTGTGCGCGAGGCGTTGCGCGACGCCATGGCCGAGGAGATGCGCCGCGACGGCGATGTCTTCGTCATGGGCGAGGAGGTCGCCGAATATCAGGGCGCGTACAAGGTTACTCAGGGCCTGTTGCAGGAGTTCGGCGCGCGGCGGGTGATCGACACCCCGATCACCGAGCACGGCTTCGCCGGTGTCGGCGTCGGCGCGGGCTTCGCCGGCCTCAAGCCGATCGTCGAGTTCATGACCTTCAACTTCGCCATGCAGGCGATCGACCAGATCATCAACTCGGCGGCCAAGACGCTGTATATGTCCGGCGGACAGATGGGCTGTTCCATCGTGTTTCGCGGCCCCAACGGCGCGGCCGCCCGCGTCGCCGCCCAGCACAGCCAGGATTATTCGGCGTGGTATTCGCAGATTCCGGGGCTGAAGGTGATCGCGCCATATTCGGCGGCCGACGCCAAGGGGCTGCTGAAGGCCGCGATCCGCGATCCCAACCCGGTGATCTTCCTCGAAAACGAAATCCTCTACGGCCACAGCGGCGAGGTTCCGAAGCTGCCGGATTACGTGGTGCCGATCGGCAAGGCGCGGATCGCGCGCGCGGGCAGCGACGTCACGCTGATCGCCTGGTCGAACGGCATGACCTACGCGCTCCAGGCCGCCGACGAACTGGCGAAGGAGGGCATCGCGGCGGAAGTGATCGACCTGCGCACGATCCGGCCGATGGATACCGAAACCATCGCCGCCTCGGTGCGCAAGACCGGCCGCGCGGTGGTGGTCGAGGAAGGCTGGCAGCAATCGGGCGTCGGCGCGGAGATCGCGGCGCGGCTGATGGAGCACGCATTCGATTATCTCGACGCGCCGGTGGCGCGCGTCTCCGGCAAGGACGTGCCGATGCCCTATGCCGCCAATCTCGAAAAGCTGGCGCTGCCTTCGGTCGCGGAAGTGGTCGAGGCCGCGAAGGCCGTCTGTTATCGCTGAGCGCGGGGCTAACACCATGCCGACCAATATCCTGATGCCCGCGCTGTCGCCGACGATGGAGAAGGGCAACCTCGCCAAGTGGCTCAAGAAAGAGGGCGACAAGGTGCAGTCCGGCGATGTCATCGCCGAGATCGAGACCGACAAGGCGACCATGGAAGTCGAGGCGGTGGACGAGGGCACCATCGCGAAGATCGTCGTGCCCGAGGGCACCGCTGACGTGCCGGTCAACGATGTGATCGCGATCCTTGCCACTGAGGGCGAGGACGTGAAGGCGGCCGCCGCTGGTGGCGGGGCTGCGCCCGCGCCGAAAGCGCAGCCGGCTCCGGCTGCCAAGGCCGAGGCGCAACCGTCTGCACCTGCCGCGCCGTCACCCGCTGCACAGCCGGCCGCCGCAGCGCCGGCTACTCAACCCTCGGGTGATCGCATCTTCTCGACGCCGCTGGCGCGGCGGCTCGCCAAGGAAGCCGGCATCGAACTGTCGCGCATCGATGGCAGGGGGCCGCACGGCCGCGTCATCGCCCGCGACGTCGAGGCGGCGAAGTCCGGTCAGGGTCTCAAGGCTCCCGCCGCGGCCGCGCCCGCGCCGCAGGCAGCGCCACCGGCCGTCGCGCCGTCGATGTCGGACCAGCAAGTCCGTGCGCTGTTCCCGGACGGCTCCTACGAGGTGGTGCCGCACGACAACATGCGCCGCGTCATCGCCCAGCGGCTGACGCAATCGGTGCAGACCATCCCGCATTTCTATCTGACGATGGACTGCCAGATCGATGCGCTACTGGTATTGCGCGAGCAGGCCAACGCCGCCGCGCCGAAAGACAAGGACGGCAAGCCGGCCTACAAGCTGTCGGTCAACGATTTCGTGGTGAAGGCGCTGGCGCTGGCGTTGCAGCGCGTGCCGGACGCCAACGTGAGCTGGACCGACGCGGGGATGCTGAAGCACAAGCATTCCGATGTCGGCGTCGCGGTGGCGATGCCGAACGGGCTGATCACCCCGATTATCCGGCAGGCGGAAGCGCTGGGGCTGTCGGTGATCTCCGACCGGATGAAGGATTTCGCCGCGCGCGCCCGCGCCCGCAAGCTGAAGCCGGAGGAATATCAGGGCGGCACCACGGCGGTGTCCAACCTCGGCATGTACGGCATCAAGGACTTCACCGCCGTCATCAATCCGCCGCACGCCACCATCCTCGCGGTCGGCGCCGGCGAGCAGCGCGCGGTGGTGCGCGACGGCAATGTCGTTGCCGCGACCGTGATGAGCGTGACGCTCTCCTGCGATCATCGCGCGGTCGACGGCGCGCTCGGCGCCGAACTGATCGGCGCGTTCAAGCAACTGATCGAAAACCCGATGACGATGCTGGTGTAGGTGTAACGTGGCTGAGACTTCCTTCGACGTCATCATCATCGGCTCCGGCCCCGGCGGCTACGTCACCGCGATCCGCGCCGCGCAGCTTGGCTTCAAGGTTGCGATCGTCGAGAAGCAGTATCTCGGTGGTATCTGCCTGAACTGGGGCTGCATCCCGACCAAGGCGCTGCTGCGCTCGGCGGAAATCTATCACTACATGCAGAACGCCAAGGACTATGGCCTGTCGGCGGACAACGTGTCGTATGATCCGAAGGCGGTGGTGCAGCGCTCGCGCCGCGTGTCCAAACGCCTCAGTGATGGCGTCGGCTTCCTGATGAAGAAGAACAAGGTCACGGTGATCTGGGGCGAGGCGTCGATCGACGCGCCAGGCCAGATCACGGTGAAGAAATCGCCCGTCGAAACGCCGAAGGGCGCGTCGGGCGAGGGGACCTATCAGGCCAAGCACATCATCCTCGCCACCGGCGCGCGGCCCCGCGCGCTGCCGGGGCTGGAGGGCGACAAGAAACTGGTCTGGACCTATTTCGAGGCCATGGTGCCGGAGCGGATGCCGAAGTCGCTGCTGGTGGTCGGCTCCGGCGCGATCGGCATCGAGTTCGCCTCGTTCTTCCGCACCATGGGGAGCGAGGTCACGGTGGTCGAGGTGCTGCCGCAGATCCTGCCGGTCGAGGACGCCGAGATCGCGGCGCTGGCGCGCAAGCGGTTCGAGAAGCAGGGCATCAAGATCATGTCAGGCGCCAAGGTCACCAGGCTCGACAAGAAGGCCGACAGCGTCGTCGCCACCATCGACGATGGCAAGGGCAAGCCGGTCACCGCCGAGTTCGAGCGGGTGATTTCAGCGGTCGGCGTGGTCGGCAACATCGAGAATCTGGGGTTGGAGAAGCTCGGCGTCAAAACCGACCGCGGCTGCGTCGTGATCGACGGCTATGGCCGCACGAACGTACCCGGTATCTACGCCATCGGCGACGTCGCAGGTCCCCCGATGCTGGCGCACAAGGCCGAGCATGAGGGTGTGATCTGCGTCGAGGCGATCAAGGGCCTCCATCCGCATGCCATGGACAAGAGCCTGATTCCCGGCTGCACCTATTGCCATCCGCAGATCGCCTCCGTCGGCCTGACCGAGGCGAAGGCCAAGGAGCAGGGCCGCGAGATTCGCGTCGGCCGCTTCCCGTTCGTCGGCAACGGCAAGGCGATCGCGCTCGGCGAGGATCAGGGGCTGGTCAAGGTGATCTTCGACAAGAAGACCGGGCAGCTTCTCGGCGCGCACATGATCGGCGCGGAAGTCACCGAACTGATCCAGGGCTATGTGGTGGCGATGAATCTTGAGACCACCGAGGAAGAACTGATGCACACCGTCTTCCCGCATCCGACGCTGTCGGAAATGATGAAGGAAGCGGTGCTTGACGCTTACGGGCGGGTGCTGAACGTCTGAACCGCCTTGCGCGATGTTTTCTGGAGCGCCCGCCGGGGACCTGTCGGAAGGTGCGCGGCGATCCACGCCGCCCGGCGTTCGATCGCCGCGATGATCGCGGTTTTCCGGTGCAGGATCGGCCGCTCGATGCCATACCAGGACAGGCCCGCGAACAGGATCGTTACCGGAAGTACGATGGCGAAATAGATCGGCCAGGGCGTAGCGTCGCCACCGATCTGATAGGCGCATTGCAGGATCGGGAAGTGGAACAGGAAGACGCCATAGGAGAGGTCGCCGAACGCAAGTTTCGGCGGCCGCGTCAACCCCAGCCAGACCGTGGCGTATGCGACCGGAAAGCCCGCGAGATACGATGTTTTGGGAAACGTCAGCAATACGGCGGACGTGACGAAACTCAGCGCGAAAAGATCGAACCGGTAGGGAATGCGATCCTTGTAGAGCAAGATCAGGGCGCCGGCGAGGAATGAAAACACCAGCACACGTCCGCCCAGCGGCGCATAGGGGTTGAGCGTCTCGCCGCCGAAGGCGTGCAGCGTCGCGGCGATGGCGCCGGCGATGGTGACCAGCGCCAGCAGGTGGCGGCGGGTGGTTAGTCCGACGACGGCCGCGCCGATCAATATGACGTAGCATTCCAGCTCTGAGGGAATGGTCCAGAGCTGGGCGTTGAGCATTCGCCCGTCGAAGACGCCCGGCAAGGTGTAGTGGATATAGCCGATGATATTGAAGAAATAGGCGAAGAATTCCGGCGACGAAAAATAGACCGCAAGCGGCAGCACCGTGAACACCGGCCCCAGCAGCAGCGCCGTCAGCACTGTCTCGAAGGTCAGGGCCGGAATGATGCGCAGCACGCGGAGCAGCGCGAACTGGTGCAGTCGCACGCGCATCAGGCTGCCGGTGACGAGATAGCCGGACAGCGCGAAGAACATCGGCAGGATGATCGCCGGTACGGCGCGCCACGGGCCGCCCCACAAGGCGGTGGCAGTCTCGAAATTGCAAACCGCGAATGCGTGCCAGGTCAGCACCGCCAGTGAAAGCACGATGCGGAGATAGTCGAAGCCTGTCGTCATCCCCGGAGATACGGCGATCTGCTTCTCGATGGTCAGTCGCATGGGCGTGCCTGTTCCGTTCCTCGGCCGGCTTTCCCGGAGCAATGATCGGGCCAGCGCCAACTGTCCCGTTTCGGTTTCGGGGAGGGTAGGTTGCGTCCGCCGAGGCCGGCCGCTGTCCCGCAACGGCGCAATGATGGCCGACGTGGCCCTGCACGGGACGGTGCGGTTTCGATAGCTGGACCGGGCCATGCTGGCGCGCAGACTCCTGCGGCACCGCCGAAGTGCTGCACCAAAAGCGCAACAGATGTTGCGTGGGTGCAACACCGCGTGAACATTTAACCTTCGCGGCAGGCAGCCCTTGCGTGCGCCGCTATTTGGCCACACGCCTTGATGAAACCATTTCAGGCACCTCGGCGGACGGACTTCAGGCCCGGCCGATCACGAGGGCGCGAAGGCTTCCGCCAGCAGGGCCGGGCGCGGCCTTCGGGGGCGGACGGTCCCGGAGGCTCGGGTTCGCAATGGACGCGAAAACCAACATCAAGGCGAGACTGCCAAGCCGGCATGTGACCGAGGGGCCCGATCGCGCCCCGCATCGCTCCTACCTCTATGCCATGGGGCTGACGACGGCCCAGATTCATCAGCCTTTCGTCGGCGTCGCCACCTGCTGGAACGAAGCCGCGCCGTGCAATATTTCGCTGATGCGGCAGGCGCAGGCGGTCAAGAAGGGCGTGGCGTCCGCCGGCGGCACCCCGCGCGAGTTCTGCACCATCACCGTGACCGACGGCATCGCCATGGGCCACGACGGAATGCGCTCGTCGCTGCCGTCGCGCGAGGCGATCGCCGATACCGTCGAATTGACCATCCGCGGCCACTCCTATGACGCGCTGGTCGGGCTCGCCGGCTGCGACAAGTCGCTGCCGGGCATGATGATGGCGATGATCCGCCTCAACGTGCCGTCGATCTTCATCTACGGCGGCTCGATCCTGCCGGGCAATTTCCGCGGCCAGCCGGTTACCGTGCAGGATATGTTCGAGGCGGTCGGCAAGCACTCCACCGGCGAGTTCTCCGACGCCGACCTCGACGAGATCGAGCGGGTGGCGTGTCCCTCGGCCGGGGCCTGCGGCGCGCAGTTCACCGCCAACACCATGGCCACCGTTTCCGAGGCGATCGGGCTGGCGCTGCCGTATTCGGCCGGCGCGCCCGCGCCTTACGAAATCCGCGATTCCTTCTGCATGGCGGCCGGCGAGAAGATCATGGACCTGATCGCCGCCAACATCCGGCCGCGCGACATCGTCACCCGCAAGGCGCTGGAGAACGCCGCCGCGGTGGTGGCGGCGTCCGGCGGCTCGACCAACGCGGCGCTGCATCTGCCGGCCATCGCCCACGAATGCGGCATCAAGTTCGACCTGTTCGACGTTGCCGAAATCTTCAAAAAGACACCATATATCGCGGATTTGAAGCCGGGCGGCCGTTATGTCGCCAAAGACATGTTCGAAGTTGGCGGCATACCGCTCTTGATGAAGACGCTGCTCGATCACGGCTTCATGCACGGCGACTGCCTGACCGTCACCGGCCGGACCATCGCGGAGAACCTCAAGTCGGTGAAATGGAATCCGCACCAGGACGTGGTGCGGCCTGCGGATCAGCCGATCACCGTTACGGGCGGGGTCGTCGGCTTGAGAGGGAATTTGGCCCCGGAGGGTGCGATCGTGAAGGTCGCTGGCATGTCGGAGTTGAAGTTCACCGGCCCGGCGCGCTGTTTCGACCGCGAGGAAGATGCGTTCGAGGCGGTCAAGAACCGCACCTACAAGGAAGGCGACGTTCTGGTGATCCGCTACGAGGGACCGCGCGGCGGCCCCGGGATGCGGGAAATGCTGGCGACCACCGCGGCGCTCTACGGTCAGGGCATGGGCGGCAAGGTCGCGCTCATCACCGACGGCCGCTTCTCCGGCGCGACGCGCGGTTTCTGCATCGGACATGTCGGCCCGGAGGCCGCGATCGGCGGCCCGATCGCGCTGTTGCGCGACGGTGACATCATCGCCATCGATGCGGTCGAAGGCACCATCGAGGTCCGGCTGTCGGACGCCGAGCTGGCGGAACGGAAAAAGGACTGGCAACCGCGCGCGAACGATCATCGTTCGGGCGCGCTGTGGAAATACGCCCAGCAGGTCGGCCCCGCCGTGGACGGCGCGGTGACCCATCCGGGCGGGGCGCACGAGAAACAGTGTTATGCGGATATCTGAGCGTATCGTTGTTGCGTTGAGTGTCGGTCTCGCGTTGGCGGGTGCGCCGGCGTTCGCGTTCGAGGGCACCACCGTCGGGCAGGACCCGGCGTTGCCGGTCGCCTCCACCCCGCCGATCGGGTCCGCCGGCGCGCTGCGCAAGTCCGCGCCGTCCACCAACTCGCTCAGCGCCCTGCAATACGCTGCCGAGGACGGCCACCCGATTGCCCAGTGGAAGCTCGGCCGCATGTACGCCAAGGGTGACGGCGTGGCGCAGGACGACATGCGCGCGTTCCAGTATTTCAGCCGGATCGCCAACGCCCACGCCGAGGACAGCCCGACCGCGCCGCAGGCGGCGGTGGTCGCCAACGCTTTCGTCGCGCTGGGGCGCTACTATCTCGCCGGCATTCCCAACTCGCGGATCAAGGCCGACGCCGAGCGCGCGCGCGAAATGTTCTCCTATGCCGCGTCGTATTTCGGCAATGCCGATGCGCAATACGATCTGGCGCGGATGTATCTCAACGGCGTCGGCGCGCCGCGTGACGCGAAATACGGCACGCGCTGGCTCGGCCTTGCCGCGCAGAAGGGCCAGCATCAGGCCCAGGCGCTGCTCGGGCAGATGCTGTTCAACGGCGATCACCTGCCGCGCCAGGCGGCCCGCGGCCTGATGTGGCTGACGCTGGCGCGCGACAGCGCCGGCCCGGACGAAGCCTGGATCACCGACAGCTACAACAAGGCGATCGCGCGCGCCTCCGAGGACGACCGCGCAATGGCGCTCCAGATGCTTGAGCACTGGGTGCAGGGCCGCCGCGACTGAGGCGCGGCGGCTAGCGCGTTTTCAAGCGAAGTGGAATCCGGCTCGCATGAAGAAAACGCGTCAAAACAGAAACCTAGCGGCGTCGCTATCCAGCTTGTCGTTTGAGCGTGACCTTTTCGATTATGCTCTATTCCAGATCGAGATCGATCCACACCGGGACGTGGTCCGAAGGCTTTTCCCAGCTACGGACATATTTGTCGATGCCGACGCCGGTCAGCCGGTCGCTGGCTTGCGGCGACAGCAGCAGGTGGTCGATGCGCAGCCCGTTGTTCTTCTGCCACGCACCGGCCTGATAATCCCAGAACGTATATTGCCCGGCGGCATCGGTGGTGGCGCGTAGCGCGTCGGTGAGGCCGAGCCCGAGCAGCGCCTGAAAGCGCTCGCGGGTCTGCGGCCGGAATAGCGCGTCATTCACCCACGCCTCGGGGTTGTAGACGTCGCGCGCCGCCGGGATGACGTTGAAGTCGCCGGCCAGCACCAGCGGCTCTTCAGCCTTCAACCGCTCCTGCGCATAGTCGAACAGCCGGGACATCCAGTTGAGCTTATAAGGATATTTATCGGTGGCCGGCGGGTTGCCGTTGGGCAGGTAAAGGCAGGCGATGCGCAGCGCGCCGTGCTTGAGCGACACCACCCCTTCGAGGAAGCGGGCGTGGGCGTCGTCGGGATCGCCGGCCAGCCGGGGCGTGGTTTCGTCGAACGGCAGCCGCGACAACAGCGCCACGCCGTTGAAGGTCTTCTGGCCGTGGGTGACCACGTTGTAGCCCAGCGCCTCGATCGCCTCGCGCGGGAATGCCTCGTCGACGCACTTGATCTCTTGCAGGCAGGCGATGTCGGGGGAACATTCGTCGAGCCAGGTCAGCAGGTGATCGAGGCGCTGCCGCACCGAATTGACGTTCCAGGTGGCGATCTTCATCGGGGGCGGTGCCTTTTCAGTATCGGGCGACGCCGGCCGGCGTCTTTACCGAATATATAACGGCTCGGACGCGGACGGGGTAGGCGGCCCCGCGCGATCGATTCCATGCGGCGGGCGGTAACGATCACGGTGGATTTTGCCGCGCCGCGTATCACCATCCCGCGCGGTGTGGTAAACGGTGGAGCCGAAAGGCAGGTCCGAAGGGCCATCGCAGGGCCGGTCGTACGTCGGTCAAGGAGACTGACGCCGCGCGTTTTTTCTGCGCGCACGGGTCCGGCACAGGGAATTCATGGCGAAGCGCGGTTGGATCGTTTTGGGTTTGATATTGGTGGCCGGAGGCGCGGCCGCCTACCAGACGCGCGCGGTCTGGTTGTCCGACACCACCACAGCGCAACGCCCCGCCGCGACACGCAAGGTCGCGGTCGATGTCGCCAAGGCGGTGAAACAACTGGTTCCGGTCGATGTCGGGGCCATCGGCACGGTGACTCCGATCTCCAGCGTGGCGCTGAAATCCCGCATCGAAACCACCATTATCGGCGTCCATTTCGAGGATGGGGCGCGGGTCAAACAGGGCGATCTGTTGTTCACGCTGGACGCGCGCCAGATCGACGCGCAGATCGAGCAGGCCGAGGGAACGCTGGCCCGCGATCGCGCGCAACTCGCCGGCGCAGAGCGCGACCTCCACCGCTACAGCGAGTTGATCGGCAAGGGCGCGACGACCCAGGTCAATCTCGACAACGCCAAGACCCAAGCCGATATCCTGACCGGCACCATCAAGGCCGATCAGGCGGCGCTCGACAACCTCAAGGTGCAAAAAAGCTATACCGCCATCCGCGCGCCGTTCGACGGACGCATCAGCGCCGCCAACGTCAAGGTCGGCAACTTCGTCCGCCCGGCCGATACCGCGCCGCTCGCGACCATCAACCAGATGGCGCCGGTCTATGTCGCCTTCGCGGTGCCGCAGTCGGTGCTCAGCGACCTGCGTGACGCCATGGCGGGCGGCTCGGCGCAGGTGATTGCCACCGTGCCCGGCCGCGAGGCGTCGGAGCAGGGCAAGGTCGCGATGGTGGAGAATACCGTGGACGCCACCACCGGCATGGTGACGGTGCGCGGCATCATGGACAACGGCCGCGAGGCGCTGTGGCCGGGAACGCTGGTCAACACCCGCCTGATCGTCCGCCGCGAACAGGCGGTGGTGGTGCCGTCGGCGGCGGTGCAGCGCAGCCAGAGCGGCGATTTCATCTTCGTGGTTGTTGACGGCAAGGCCAAGGTGCAGCCGGTGACGGTGGCGCGCACCGCGTCGGGGAGTTCGGTGCTGTCGGCCGGCCTGAACGGCGACGAGCAGGTGGTGACCGAGGGGCAGCTTCTGCTGCGCGAGGGCACCCCGGTCGAACTACGGGACCGCAAGGCGGGAGCCTGACGGATGACGCTCTCCGAGCTTTGTATCCGCCGCCCGGTGCTGACGACGCTGCTTACCGCGTCGATCATTGCGTTCGGCATCTTCGGTTTCCGTCTGCTGCCGGTGTCGGCCTTGCCCAAGGTCGATTTCCCGACCATCGCCGTCACCGCGACGCTGCCGGGCGCCAGCGCCGAAACCATGGCGGCGTCGGTCGCCGGCATCATCGAGCGGCAGCTTTCGACCATCGCCGGCATCTCGTCGATGTCGTCGCAGTCGTCGCAGGGCCAGTCCAGCATCACCATCCAGTTCGACCTCAACCGCAACATCGACGATGCCTCGCTCGACGTGCAGACCGCGCTGACCATCGCGCAGCGCCGCCTGCCGGTCGAGATGACGATCCCGCCGAGCTTCCGCAAGGTGAACCCGGCGGACTATCCGGTGATCTACCTGTCGCTGTCGTCGGATACGCTGCCGCTGTCGGCGGTCAACGAATACGGCGAGATCACTGTCGGGCAGACGCTGTCGCAGATTCCCGGCGTCGCCCAGGTCCTGATCTACGGTAGCCAGAAATTCGCGATCCGCGTTCAGGTCGATCCGCAGGCCGCTGCCGCCCGGGGGCTGACGCTCGACGACGTGCGTAATGCCGTCACCAACGCCAATTCCTCGACGCCGGTCGGCACCCTCAACGGCCCCAAGCAGGACGTCGCGCTGGTGGCCTCCGGCCAGATGCCGAAAGCGTCCGAATACAGCAAGGTCATCGTCGCGTGGCGCAACGGCTCGCCGGTCAAGCTCGACGAGATCGCCACCGTCTACGACAGCGTCGAGAACGACAAGATCGCGACCTGGCTCAACGGCAACCGCTCGATTGTGCTGGCGGTGCAGAAGCAGCCGGACGCCAATCTGGTCGCGGTGGTGGACGGCGTGCGTGAAAAGCTGCCGGCGCTGCGGGCGCAAATTCCGCCGTCCGTCTCGGTCGACGTGATGATGGACCGCTCGATCTCGATCCGGCAGGCGGTGGCCGACGTCGAGGAAACGCTGCTGATCGCGGTCTCGCTGGTGATCCTGGTGATCTTCCTGTTCCTGCGCTCGGCCTCGGCCACCTTCATCCCGGCGCTGGCGGTGCCGATCTCGCTGATCGGCACCTGTGCGCTGATGTATCTGTTCGACTTCTCGATCAACAACATGACGCTGCTGGCGCTGACGCTGTCGGTGGGATTCGTGGTGGACGACGCCATCGTCATGCTCGAAAACATCATGCGCCACATCGAGGAGGGGATGCGGCCGTTCGAGGCGGCGCTCAAGGGCGCGCGCGAGATCGGCTTCACCATCATTTCGATCACCTTCTCGCTGATCGCGGTGTTCATTCCGGTGCTGCTGATGGGCGGCATCGTCGGCCGCGTGTTCCGGGAGTTCGCGGTGACGGTCGCGGTCGCTATCCTGGTGTCGGGGTTTGTCTCGCTGACGCTGACGCCGATGCTGTGCGCCCGGGTGCTGCGCGCGCACGACCACGAACGGCGGCCGAACATCGTGCTGCGGGGATTCGAGGCGGCGTTCGCAAGCTGGCTGCGCGCCTACGAATGGGCGCTCGACCGCGTGCTGGCCTACAAGTCCATCATGCTGATCGTGACCCTGCTGACGCTGGCCGGCACCGTCGCGCTTTACGTGGTCGTGCCCAAGGGCTTTTTCCCGCAAGAGGACACCGGCTTCCTGATCGGCGTCACGGAAGCCGCGACCGACACCTCCTACGAGGCGATGGCGGAGCGCCAGCAGGCGCTGGCGGCGCTGTTGCAGGCCGATCCGGCGGTCGAATACATCAACAGCACGGTCGGTTCCGGCGGACCCAACACCACCACCAATTACGGCCGCTTCTTCATCTCGCTGAAGCCGAAGAAGGAACGCGATGACGTGCAGACGGTGATCGGACGGCTGCGCCGCACCGCGTTGCAGGTGCCGGGATTGCAGGCGTTCTTCCAGAGCATCCAGAACCTCAACATCGGCGGACGCATTTCCAAGAGCCAGTATCAATACGTGCTCCAGAGCGGCGATACCGACACGCTCTATCGGCTCGCGCCGCGAGTGAGCGAGATGATATCGAAGGTGCCGGGGCTGCTCGACGTCACCAACGACCTCTACATCAAGAACCCACAGCTCACCGTTGAGGTCGATCGCGAAAAGGCGGCGGTGTTTGGCATCTCGGTCGGGCAGATCCGCAACGAGTTGTTCAACGCCTACGGCACGCGCCAGGTCGGCACCATCTACATGCCGTCCAACGACTACAAGATCATCATGGAGGCGAAGCCGGAATTCCGGGTCGACCCCTCCGATCTCTCCAAGCTCTACATCAAGACCTCGCGCGGCCAGCCGATCCCGCTTGACGCGGTGGCGCGCATGGTGCCGTCGGTCGGGCCGTTGCAGATCAACCATCAGGGCCAGCAGCCGGCGGTGACGATCTCGTTCAACCTCGCACCGGGGGTGTCGCTGGGCTACGCGGTGGATAAGATCACCGAGGTCGAGCGCGAGGCGCGGCTGCCGGTCACCATCGTCACCGGCTTCTCGGGCACCGCGCAGGTGTTCCAGGATTCATTGCGCGGGCAGGGTATTCTCATCCTTGCCGCGATCTTCGCCGCCTTCGTCATTCTCGGCATTCTCTACGAGAGCTTCATCCACCCGATCACCATCATCTCCGGCCTGCCGTCGGCCGGCATCGGCGCGATCCTGACGCTGATGCTGTTCAAGATGGAATTGTCGGTGATCGCCATGATCGGCATCGTCATGCTGGTCGGCATCGTCAAGAAGAACGCCATCATGATGGTGGACTTCGCCATCGAGCGGCGGCGCGTCGGCCTCTCCGCCGAACACGCCATCCGCGAGGCGGCGCTGTTGCGCTTCCGCCCGATCATGATGACGACCTTCGCCGCGATCTTCGGCACGCTGCCGATCGCGCTCGGCACCGGCGCGGGCGCGGAATTGCGTCAGCCGCTCGGCGTCGCGGTGGTCGGCGGCCTGATGGTGTCGCAGCTTCTGACGCTGTTCATCACGCCGGTGATCTACATCTATCTCGACCGCATCGACCGCCGCCTGAAGCGCAAGCTGGAGCCGCAGCTTGAGGAGGCCGAACTGGACCAGCCGCAGGCCGCGGCGGCGGAATAGGGCGGCGATATTCTGTTGCGGCGTGGCGGCGCTGGCGCCGTCGCGGGCTCGGTTCAGACCGAGAAGCTGGTGCCGCAGCCGCAGGAGGCGGTGGCGTTGGGATTGTTGACGCGGAACGAGGCGCCGATCAGGTCGTCGACGAAATCGACCTCGGAACCGGCGAGGAACGGCGCGGAGGCCGGGTCCACCACCACCACGGCGTCGTCGCGGGCGATCACCAGATCGTCGTCGGCGCGCGCTCGCTCGACATCGAATTTATACTGGAAGCCGGAACAGCCGCCGCCCTCGACGCTGACGCGCAGCATCGCGCCGCCGCCCTCGGTCTTGAGGATCTGGGCGATGCGGCGGGCAGCCCTCTCGCTGATGGTGACATTGGTTTCCGGCATGGCGGCGCTCCGCGATCAGGCGATCGGACTGGGATGATTTGTGTCCGTCGCCAACCATAGTTATGTCTGTTGTCGCGCGGAATCAAATAGCTGAAGGACTGGAATCGCCGTGTCGGTCGGAATGGCTGCTCCCCGGCAGGTTTATGCCTGCGACCCCGCCCGGAGCCGGGGCCGGCAATTCGACGAGCCGCCGAGCGCGACCCGCAGCGCCTTCCGCCGCGATTGCGACCGCGTCATCCACTCCACCGCGTTCCGCCGGCTCAAGCACAAGACCCAGGTGTTCGTGTTTCATGAGGGCGACCACTACCGCACCCGGCTGACCCACTCGCTCGAAGTGGCCCAGATCGGCCGCGCGCTGGCGCGCCGGCTCGGCCTCGACGAGGATCTTACCGAGGCGCTGGCGTTGGCCCACGACCTCGGCCACCCGCCGTTCGGCCATGCCGGCGAGCGGGCGCTGGACCGCTGCCTCAAGGACCATGGCGGCTTCGACCACAACGCGCAGACGTTGCGGGTGGTGACGGCGCTGGAACATCGCTATCCGGGCTTCGATGGCCTCAACCTGACCTGGGAAACGCTGGAGGGTATCGTCAAGCACAACGGTCCACTGCTGCCGCGCGGCGACGACGCGGTGGCCAAGCTGTTGCCCGTCGGCATCGCCGAGTTCAACCGGTCTTACGATCTCGAACTGGGGAGCTTCGCCTCGCTGGAGGCGCAGGTTGCCGCCGTCGCCGACGACATCGCCTACGACGCCCACGACATGGACGACGGCCTGCGGGCCGGACTGTTCGGCCTCGACGATCTCGGCGCGGTGCCGCTGATGGCCCGCCTGATCGATGAGACGCGGCGGCGCTATCCCGGTCTGGCCGAGCCGCGCCGTAACGCCGAAATCATCCGCGAACTGATTTCCTGCCTGATCGACGCGGTGGTTACTGAAGCCGGCGGCCGTCTCGCCGCGGCAAAGCCGGTTTCCGTCGATGACGTGCGCCGCCAGCCGCGGGCGCTGGTGGCCTTCACGGCGGAAATGGCGGAGGCCGAGGCCGCCATCAAGGCGTTCCTGAAGCAGCATATGTACCGCCACCCGCGGGTGATGGGGGTGATGCGCGACGCCGAGCGCGTGGTCGGCGATCTGTTCGCGCACTACTGCGCCGTGCCCGACGACCTGCCGGCCGAATGGCGGCCCGCCGGCGCCCACGAGCCGGCCGGCGATTTCGCCCGCCGCGTGGGTAACTATATCGCCGGAATGACCGACCGCTACGCGCTGACCGAGCACCAGCGGATTTTTGACTTGACCCCGGATTTGCGTTAGGCGGCGCGGGCATCCGTCCCACGCCGCCGCGCGGGCGCGCGCCTCAAAATTCCCGCCAAACCGAGCAGTAGTCATGGCCGATCCCGTCACCGAACCGCATCCCTTTGCCGCCATGCTCGACCGCGTGCTGGGGGTGTGCCGGACGCTGGGCGCGGACGGCGCGTTGCCGGCGGACATTGATCTGTCGCGGGTGGTGGTGGAGCCGCCGAAGGATGCGTCGCATGGCGACATGGCGACCAACGCCGCCATGGTGCTGGCGAAGGCGGCGAAGGCCAAGCCGCGCGATCTCGCCGAACGGATCGCGGCCGGGCTTGCCGCCGATCCGTGGGTGGCCTCGGTCGATGTCGCCGGTCCCGGCTTCATCAACATGCGGCTACGGCCGGCGGTGTGGATCGACGAACTGCGCCGCATCCTCGACGCCGGCTCAAGCTATGGGCAAAGCCGCATCGGCGGCGGCCACAAGGTCAACGTCGAATACGTCTCGGCCAATCCGACCGGGCCGATGCACGTCGGCCATTGCCGCGGCGCGGTGTTCGGCGATGCGCTGGCGAGCCTGCTGGCGTTCGCCGGCTACGACGTGACGCGCGAATACTACATCAACGACGCCGGCGCGCAGGTGGACGTGCTGGCGCGCTCGGCTTTCCTGCGCTACCGCGAGGCGCTGGGCGAAAACATCGGCGAGATTCCGGACGGGCTCTATCCCGGCGACTATCTCAAGCCGGTCGGCGCGGCGCTGGCGAAGGCGCACGGCGACGCGCTGCTCAGGCAGCCGGAGTCCGAATGGCTGCCGGGCGTGCGCTCAACCGCCATCGCCATGATGATGGCGATGATTAAAGACGATCTCGCCGCGCTCCACATCGCCCACGAGGTGTTCTTCTCGGAGCGCTCGCTGATCGAAGGCGGCAGCGATCGCGTTGCCGCCACCATCGATTTTCTGCGCGCCAGAGGCGACGTCTATGAGGGCCGCCTGCCGCCGCCCAAGGGCGCGCCGGTGGAGGACTGGGAAGACCGCGAGCAGACGCTGTTTCGCGCCACGGCTTACGGTGACGATGTCGACCGGCCGCTGCTGAAATCCGACGGCGGCTACACCTACTTCGCCTCCGATATTGCCTACCACAAGACCAAGTACGATCGGGGTTTTCGCGATCTCGTCGATGTGTGGGGCGCCGATCACGGCGGCTACATCAAGCGGGTGCAGGCGGCGATCAAGGCGGTCACTGCCGGCGAAGCGGCGCTCGACGTCAAGATCGTGCAGCTCGTCAGGCTGCTGCGTAACGGCGAACCGGTGAAGATGTCGAAGCGCGCCGGTGATTTCGTCACGCTGCGCGAGGTGGTCGATGAAGTCGGCAGCGACGCCGTGCGCTTCATGATGCTGTTCCGCAAGAACGATGCGGTGCTGGATTTTGACCTCGCCAAGGTCATCGAGCAGTCGAAGGATAATCCCGTCTTCTACGTGCAGTACGGCCATGCGCGCGGGCATTCGATCTTCCGCAACGCCCGCGAGGTGATCGCCGACCTGCCGGAAGATGACAAGGCGCGGCTCGCCGCCTTGCGCGCCGCCGATCTGGCGCGGCTCTGCGATCCCGCCGAAATTGATTTAATTCGCAGGCTTGCGCTTTACCCGCGCACCGTGGAGGCCGCCGCCGCGGCCCACGAGCCTCACCGGGTCGCTTTCTATCTCTATGATCTTGCCAGCGAATTTCACGCGCTGTGGACCAAGGGGCGCGATGCGCCTCATTTACGCTTCATTATCAATAATGATGCAGAACTTACCTTATCGCGTCTGGCACTGGTTCAGGGCGTCGTCTCGGTCCTGGCGTCGGGTCTCGCCGTTCTCGGCGTCGATGCTCCGGTCGAGATGCGATAGAGTGTAGTGGGATCGCCGGCGCCATGGCGTGATGCCGGCATCCGGTAGCGGCTGTTTCGTTAGAATGACGGGTCGGCGCTTCCCGAAGGGGACGATCATCACGATGGCTGATCGATATCACGAACGAACATACGCAGCGGCGGACGCTATGGATCGGGACTTGGATCGCGAGATTCCGGCCCGGACCGAAAGCGATCCGCTTGCCGAACTCGCCCGTCTGATCGGGCAGTCCGATCCGAACGCCGACTTCGGGCAGGAGCGCCCATCCGAGCCGAGGCGGCGTCAGCCGCGTCCCGCGCCTGAAACCGATTACGAGGCGGAGGAGGTTCACCCGGCCGGGCCGCCGCCTTGGATGCGCAACCGCGATCTGGCGCAGCCGCCGGAGGAGTCCGCGATCCCGCGCGACGTTCATCCGCTGCGGCGCTACGCCGCCGCGCACCATCTGCCGGAGCCGCCCTATCAGCCGGCTCCGCGCGTTCAGCCCGACGACGATCACTCCGATCGCTACGACGATGCGCTGTATGGCCCGCTCGAAACCGGGACCGACGCGGCGGCGTATGGCGGCGCGCCGGGCTATCACGACGACTATTCCTATCAGGACGATTATGCCGACGAGGCGAACGACCGCGCGCCGCGCCGCAAGGGCGCGTCGCTAGTGGTGGCGATCATGGCGCTCGCGGTGGTCGGCACCGGCGCGGCCTATGCCTATCGCACCTTCGTCGGTTCGCCGCGCACCGGCGAGCCGCCGATCATCAAGGCCGACGCCGGACCGAACAAGGTGGTGCCGCCGTCCGCCGCCGAGAACGGCAAGCCGATCCAGGACCGGATGGCTGCCGGCAACGGCGCCGAGCAACTCGTCTCCCGCGAGGAGCAGCCGGTCGACGTCAAGGATATCGCCAAGTCCGGGCCGCGCGTGGTTTTTCCGGCACTGAACCAGAACGCCAACCCGCCCTCGACCGCCAGCGTCGCGCCGGGCAACAGGCTCGCCGCCAACGGCGGAGCCGCCGCCGCCGTAGCCGGCACCGAGCCGCGCCGGATCAAGACGCTGATGGTGCGC
>JBASBO010000308.1:0-8710 GCA_049651165.1 Xanthobacteraceae bacterium
GCGCAGCCGTCATCGCCCGCACCGCCGCCAGATCGTCGAGCCCGCGCAGCACCAGCGTGCGCCGGCTCTCCGGACGCGGCATCACCTTCAGGGTCACCTCGGTGACCACCGCCAGCGTTCCCCACGACCCGCACAACAGCTTGCACATATCGTAGCCGGTGACGTTCTTCACCACCTTGCCGCCGGTCTTGAACGTCTCGCCGAAGCCGGACACCGCATGAGCCCCGAGCAGATGATCGCGCGCCCCGCCGTCCTTGACCCGGCGCGGCCCCGCCAACCCCGCCGCCAGCATCCCGCCAACGGTCCCGGCGTCATCGCCGCCGCCCAGCAGCATCGCCGGGTTCATCGGCTCGAACGCAAAGTGCTGGTTCTTGGAATCGATCAGCGACAGCACGTCGGCCAGCGGCGCGCCGGCCCCGACGGTAAGAAGCAGTTCGTTCGGCTCATAGGAGACGACCGCGTCGAGCGCCGACAGATCGAGCACGGTGCCCGCGGTCGTCGGCTGGCCGATCGCCCGCTTGCTGCCATGCCCGAGGATTTCGAGCGGCTGCTCGTTGGCGAGGGCGGCCTTCACCACCTGCTCGACATCGTCCGCGTCACGTACTTTGAGAATATCCACCTGATCGCCTGTCTAGAATCGGGGGATGTCGGGGAAGGCCAGCTTGCCGGCATGGACGTGGACCCGGCCAAGTTCGGCGCAACGATGCAATACCGGAAACACCTTGCCGGGATTGAGCAGTCCCTTCGAATCGAAGGCGCATTTCAGCCGCTGCTGCTGCGCCAGATCGATATCGCTGAACATCTCCGGCATCAGGTCGCGTTTCTCGACGCCGACGCCGTGCTCGCCGGTCAGGACGCCGCCCAGTTCGACGCAGGTGCGCAGGATGTCAGCGCCGAACGCCTCGGCGCGATCCATCTCGCCCGGCAGGTTGGCGTCGAACAAAATCAGAGGGTGAAGGTTGCCGTCGCCGGCATGAAACACGTTGGCGCAGCGCAGCCCGTATTTCTCCGACAGTTCGCGGATGCGCGTCAGCGCCTCGGCCAGCCGCCCGCGCGGGATGGTGCCGTCCATGCAGATGTAGTCCGGCGAAATCCGCCCGACCGCCGGAAACGCGGCCTTGCGCCCGGCCCAGAACAACAGCCGCTCCTCTTCGGAGTTCGAGATCTGACAGGTGGTCTGGCCGCATTCGCGGGCGATGGCGTCGACCCGCAGGATCAGTTCGTCGACCTCGACCTTGGGGCCGTCGAGTTCGACGATCAGCAGCGCCTCGACATCCAGCGGATAGCCGGCGTTGACGAAGGCTTCGGCGGCGGCGGTCGCCGGCTTGTCCATCATCTCCATGCCGGCGGGAATGATCCCGGCGGCGATGATGCGGGCGACGCACTCGCCGGCGGCCTCGACGCTGGGGAAGCCCGCCATCACCGCGCGCGCCGTCTCAGGCTTTTGCAGGATGCGCACGGTGATTTCGGTAACCACGCCGAGCAGCCCCTCGGAGCCGGTGATGACGCCCATCAGGTCGTAGCCTGCGCATTCGGGGGCCTTGCCGCCGACGCGCAGGATCTCGCCGGTGATGAGGACGATCTCGCAGCCCAGCACGTTGTTGGTGGTCATGCCGTATTTCAGGCAATGCACGCCGCCGGAATTTTCCGCGATGTTGCCGCCAATCGAGCAGGCGATTTGCGACGAGGGGTCGGGCGCGTAATAGAACCCGGCATGCGCCACCGCCTGACTGATGGCGAGATTGGTGACGCCGGGCTCGGTGACGACGACGCGGTTGTCGAAATCGATCTCGCGGATGCGCTTGAACTTGCCCATGCCGAGCAGAACCGCGTCTGCCAGCGGCAGCGAGCCGCCCGACAGCGACGTGCCTGAACCGCGCGGCACCACCCGGACGCCGTTGTCGTGGCAATATTTCAAAACGCGCGCCACCTGCTCGGTGGTGTCGGGTAGCACGACCACCATCGGCGGCTGGCGGTAGGAGTTCAGCGCGTCGGATTCATAAGGGATCATCTCGGCCGCGCTTGAGATGACGCCCTCGCCCGGCACGATGCGTTTCAGCGCCGCGACGATCTCGTCGCGCCGGCCGAGCACGCCCGCATCCGGCTCCGGCATCTTGATGGACATCGACGTTCTCCAATTGCCACGGAGGCGCGGGCAAGGCTTCGCGCCGGCGAAGCGGCCGCGCCTCTGTGCGACCGGGACAAGCCTACGACTATCGCCCGCTTGTCTGGAACAGCTCTAATGTGGCATCACTTTTACGCGCCCCCCGCGAGAAAGATCAACTTCTTTGCATGGCGCGTTCGGACGCCGCCCTTTGCGTGCGTCGCATCGTTTGGGACGACTCTCATGAAACTCCTTACTGCCACGGCCATTATCTTCGCATTCGCCATCTCCGGGGCCCAGGCCCAGGATGTCGCGGCCGGAAAAACCGCTTTCAACAAATGCGCCGCCTGCCACGCCATCGGCGAGAACGCCAAGAACAAGGTCGGCCCCGAACTCAACGGCCTCGACGGCCGCAAGTCGGGATCGGTCGAAGGCTACTCCTATTCCACGGCCAACAAGAATTCCGGCATTACCTGGAACGAGGCGGAGTTCAAGGACTACATCAAGGCACCGAAAGCCAAAATCCCCGGCACCAAGATGGCGTTCGCCGGCATCACCAAGCAGTCCGAAATCGACAACCTGTGGGCGTTCATCGCGCAGTTCGACAAGGACGGCAACATCAAGCAGAAGTAAGCGCTGCCCGCTGGCGGTTCGGCTACGCGCCGACCGCCATCCGCGACGGCAGCACCGACTGCACCACCAACCCACGCGCTCGTGCATCCATGACGCCGACAGCCCGCAACGCCAAAAGCGTCGCGGTCTGAACCGCGTCGCGCAGTTTCACCGGATCGTCGAGATTGGTCGGCGCGAGCGGGCCGACCAGCGATTCATGCAACGCGCCGATCAGCGCCGTAGCGGCCAGGACCGTGTCCTGCGCCGGCAGATGCCCGGCCTGCACCGCGGCCGCGATCCGCGATTCGATCTCGCCCGCGATCTCGCGACGGCACGCCAGCCGCGAGGCGCTGACATCGACATCGACCGGCTCGGCGACGATCCCCCATGCCAGCTTGCGGTGCGAGACGATATGGACGGCAACCGTGGTGACGGCGGCAGCCAGCGCCGACGACGGCCCCGGCGCGGCGTCGGCGGCGTGGCGGATGGCCGCGAGTTCGTCCCGCGAGACATCGGCAATCAGTTCGGAAATCAGATCCGCCTTCGAGGGGAAATAACGATACACCGTGCCGGCGGCGACATTGGCGCGGGTGGCGACCGGTGCGATCTGGACCGCGCTCATGCCGCCTTCGATCGCCGCCTCGCGCGCCGCTCCAAGAATAGCACTGCGCCGTGCGGCCAGACGTTTCACAACCTGCTGGGTGCGCCGATAGACCATCGATTCGTGCCCTCCGCGTTTCCTCATAAGAAGTGAACACCTATTCAGAGACGGTGGCAAGCCTTTGATTGGACACGGAATCGACACCACCCTAGTGCGGACCGGAAAAGGCGGCTGCGGAACGTTCAGCCCCCAAAGCCGCTAGCACGCGCCAGCGCCGCGACCGCCATGCCGACGATCACCGCGATGAAATCGTTGCGCGAGACGATGGTCGCGCCGATCGCGGCGAGAATGGCGAACATCACCACAGGGCCGCCCTCGACGGCGACCGGCAATGCCGCCGCAACGATGATCGAACCTGGCAGCGCGTCCATCATCCGCCGCACCCGCGGCGTGATCGGAACGTAGGACATCAGCCAGAAGCCGCCGAGCCGCGCCGCCACCGTGACCGCTGTCATCACCGCGAACGCAACCATGACGTCGCCGCGCAACATATCAGCCATGCGCCGCTCCGTGCGGCGCGTCGTCCGGCTCCATCAGCCCGGCGCTGACAGCGCCCGAAATCGCGCCGATGATAATGAACCACCAGCCCGACACCAGCCACTGCACGCCGAGCGCAACGACGCCGGCGACAACCCATGGAACGGCGCGACGGAGCCCCTTCCAGGCCGGCACCAGCATCGCCGCGTAGAACGCCGGCATCGCCAGATCGACGCCGTACTTTTTGGGATCTGTCAGTTGCTCCGCCAGAAGATAGCCGGGGATCGCGGCGACCAGCCACAAGGCGTAAAGAACGAGGCCGCCGCCGACGAAGAACCAGGCGTTGGCGCCGCCGTGATCGCGGTAGCGCGTCGCCGCCAGCCATCCGCCATCGGTCACCAGCAGCATCGACGGATAGGACTGCCAGTACGGCAGGGTGCCGAACCATGGCCGCAGCGACGCGCTCATCAGCCCAAAGCGGATGTTGACGGTCAGCGTCAACAGCGCCAGCGTCGCGATCGAGGAGACGGTGAGACGGTCCGGCCATGCCTGCACCGCGACGAACTGCGACAGCCCGCCGTAGACGAAAGCCATCATCACCTCGACCTCGGCCAGCGAGAAATGGCGCTGCGCGCACAGTGCGCCGAACGCCATGCCGAACGCCAGTGTTCCCGGCAGCATCGGACCGATGGCGACGATGCCCGGCCAGATCGCATCCTTCGCCCAATAGGCCGGCGCCTTGGTCAGTTTCGACGATGTCATGGTGAAAATCCGCATGGCCTGACGACAGGCCTGCGGACAAGTCGCGATCAGGTCAAGCCGCGTCAACTCATGGAGGTCATGCGCGGGACCTCCATGAGGTCTGCGCTTATAACCTCGATGCGCCGGCCCTTTACACCGTACGAAACGAAAAAGCGCGGCGTCGCCGCCGCGCTTCGTCCGGTTCGATCATATGGCGGGCATCACGCCTGCGGCTGCGGCTCCAGACCGGGATCGGGGTCTGGGCGCGGCCGCTGTTTGCCCGCCGGCGGCACGGCGGAGGTGCGCGGTCCCGTCGGTTCAAGCACCGATTCGCGGTTCGGCTTCTTGCCGTCGAGCAGATCGTTGATCTCCTCACCGCTCAGCGTCTCGTATTCGAGCAGCCCCTTGGCGAGCGTTTCGAGATCGGCGCGCTTCTCGGTCAGGATGCGGGTCGCATCCTTATAACCAGTCTCGACCAGTCGCCGAACCTCGTTGTCGATCTTCTGCGCGGTCGCTTCCGAGACGTTCTGCTGGCGATTGACCTGCATGCCGAGGAACACCTCGTCATTGTTCTCGCCATAGGACACGGTGCCGAGTTCTTCCGACAGGCCCCAGCGGGTCACCATCATGCGCGCCAGCCGCGTCGCCTGATCGATGTCGGAAGCCGCGCCCGAAGTCACCTTCTCTCGGCCGAAGATCATCTCCTCGGCGACACGGCCGCCCATCATGATGGCGAGGCGCGAGGTCATCTGCTCCAGCGACATCGACAGCTTATCGCGCTCCGGAAGCTGCATCACCATGCCGAGCGCGCGGCCGCGCGGAATGATGGTCGCCTTGTGGATCGGGTCGGTGGCGACGACGTTGAGGCCGACGATGGCGTGGCCGCCCTCGTGATAGGCCGTGAGCAGCTTCTCCTCCTCGGTCATCACCAGCGACTTGCGCTCGGCGCCCATCATCACCTTGTCCTTGGCCTCCTCGAACTCGGCCTGGGTCACCATGCGCTTGTTGCGGCGGGCGGCGGTCAGCGCCGCCTCGTTGACGAGGTTCATCAGGTCGGCGCCGGAGAAGCCGGGCGTGCCGCGCGCGATGGTCTTGAGGTTGACGTCGGGAGCCAGCGGCACCTTGCGGACGTGAACTTTCAGGATCTGCTCGCGGCCGACGACGTCCGGGTTCGGCACCACGACCTGACGGTCGAAGCGGCCGGGGCGCAGCAGCGCCGGGTCGAGCACGTCGGGCCGGTTGGTGGCGGCGATCAGGATCACGCCTTCATTGGCCTCGAAGCCGTCCATCTCCACTAGCAACTGGTTCAGCGTCTGCTCGCGCTCGTCGTTGCCGCCGCCAAGGCCGGCGCCGCGATGGCGGCCGACCGCATCGATCTCGTCGATGAAGATGATGCACGGCGCGTTCTTCTTGGCCTGCTCGAACATGTCGCGGACGCGGCTCGCGCCGACGCCGACGAACATCTCGACGAAGTCCGAACCGGAAATGGTGAAGAACGGCACGTTGGCTTCGCCCGCCACCGCGCGCGCGATCAAGGTCTTACCGGTGCCGGGCGGGCCGACCAGCAGCACGCCGCGCGGAATCCGGCCGCCGAGCCGCTGGAATTTGCCGGGATCGCGCAAGAATTCGACGATCTCCTGCAAGTCCTGCTTGGCTTCATCGACGCCGGCGACGTCCTCGAACGTCACGCGCCCATGGGCTTCCGTCAGCATTTTCGCCCGCGACTTGCCAAAACCCATGGCCTTGCCGGCCCCGCCCTGCATCTGGCGCGACAGGAACACCCACACGCCGATCAGCGCGATGAACGGCAACCACGACACCAGCAGCGAGACGAACCACGGAACGTTGTCGCCGGGCGGCTTGGCGGTAATCTGAACCTTGGCGTCATAGAGCTTCTTCACCAGCCCAGGATCGTTCGGCGCGTAGGTCTGGAAGCTGGTGCCGTTGGTGAAGGTGCCGTGAATTTCCGGCCCCTGAATGACCACGTCGCGGACATGATTCTGATCGACCTCGGTCAGGAGCTGCGAGAACGAAATGTCCTGTGACGACGCGCGCTGCCCCGGATTCTGGAACAGCGTGAACAGGGCCAACAGCAGCAAGACGATAATGACCCAGAGGGCGAAATTGCGCAGATTGGCGTTCATCAGGGGTTCCTTCGTGGTCGCGCGGCGCGACCATCCTGCCTCGGACGGATATTCTTATAGCCAGCTTTAGGTGTCTCTAACTTAGGTGTCGCGCCAGCCCCTGCCAAGGGAACCGGACCGGACTATTTAACGCAGTTTGAGCGCGGTCTCCCCGTCGGCGGTCGCCATGCCGGGTTAAAATCTCAAATAATGGCAAACGGTACGGTTGTCTAACCGGGCTGGCTTACCCCGCCCTGCCCTTTCCGCACCACTGCCCTGCGGTTTCGTCGCGGCGGGGCCGGCTCGACCACGAGCCGCCCGTCGGCCATGGTGATCACGGCACCGGCGAGGGTCTGACGGAACCGGCCCGCCACCCCGGGGCGGGGCGCGGACGCCATGCCGGCCACAATAGTCGTCGCTAGCGCCTCGACTTTTCCAAGTTCCGGCGGCCCCTCATGGCCGACACGCCCGATCGCCCGCAGCAGGATGCGCACCCGCATCTCCTCGGACAATCCCGCAAACGCCGCAGCGTCGAAACCGGGACGGCCATCGGCGCGGCTGCGCAGTTCGAGGAAGCGCTCGGCGCCATCCGTCATCAGGTCCAGCGCTGCGTTGGCGCGCGCCAGCCGGGCGCTCAGCCGGGCGAGCGTCTGGGCGTGGCAGCCCTCGGCCGCGAGCAATGGCATCAGGGCGCGAAAGCGCGGACGGGTATAATGCGGGTCTGCGTTGGTCGGATCGAGCGCGAACGGGATTTTCGCCCTGTCGAGCGTCGCCAGCAGCCGCGCCTTGGGGACGTCCAGCAGCGGCCGCGCCACCACGATATCTCCGCGCGGCGATTGCCGGGCCATCGCGCCGAGGCCGACAATGCCGCTGCCGCGCGCCATGCGCATCAGAAACGTCTCGGCCTGGTCGTCGCGGGTATGGGCGGTGAGGACATGCCGGGCCCCGTAACGGCGCGCCGCCTCCGCCAGCAAGGCATAACGTGCTTCGCGCGCCGCGGCGGGCACCCCGGTCGCGGGCTTGTCGCCGCGCCATCGCACCGTGCGGTGCTCGACATCGAGCGTGCGCGCCAGCCGCTTGACCTCGACCGCCTCACGCGCGGCCTCGGAACGCAAGCGGTGATCGACGGTGACCGCGACCAGCCGAGGACCGCGCTTCAGGGCACGCCGCCAGCGCGCCGCGAGCCACAGCATGGCGACGGAATCCGGGCCGCCCGACACCGCCAGCACAAGAGAGGACGCCTGCCGCCAGTCGGCGAACAGCGCCCTCGCCTCGCTAGCAGAAACGGAAGATGAATCGTCCGACATCGTCGCACCCGAAACGATAACGGCACCACGCGCGAGGATTCAAAACTCGCCCGCGCCGGGCAGCGCGCCCATCATTCGTAGGGACGCAAGGCCCGGCCGGTCAAGCAAGCTCAAGACCGCCCGGCCTGCGCCAACTCAGCACTTGACGCGCTTCTGTTCGCGATCCACCGCCTGCTTGACGCCGCGCGAGGCTTGCGGATATTTGCGCGCCACCTCGCCGAGCGCCGCGCAGGCGGCTTCCTTTTCCTTCAGCGCCGCAAGCGACTGGCCGAGCCGCAGCAGCGCGTCGGCGGCCTTCGCCGAGGTGTCGTATTTCGAGGTCACCGCCAGGAACGATTCAGCCGCCTCGCGATACTGCTGCCGCTGGAACAGGCTTTCGCCGATCCAGTACTGCGCGTCCGCCACCTGACGGTCGTTGGGGTAGCGGTGGGTGAAGTTACGCATGGTTTCTTCCGCGAGCGCATAGTCCTTGCGCTGCATGTAACCGATACCGAGATCGAACTCGTCGCGCGGTGTCGCCGACGGCGGCAGGGTGGTCAGGCTACCGCCGCCGGCGGACGGCGCCCCCGTTCCGACATTGGAGAGATTGAGCGGCTCGCCGGGATCGCGGCCGCCGGGCGCGCCGATCGGAGCCGGCGTCCCGCTAGCCGGCGTCCCGGTATAAGTCTGGTTGCTGCCGAGAACG
>JBASBO010000309.1:0-1947 GCA_049651165.1 Xanthobacteraceae bacterium
CGGTTCAACATCGAGGATCAGTCCAGATCGACGCGGAACGGCCGGCCTTCGATCGACATGTCGCCGGGTCCGATGGCGTCGAGCGCGCGCAACATGCGGCCGTTGCGGCCGAGCGCGCGGTCGGCCAGCGACACGATCAGGCGGTTGGGGGAGGCGGTGGGCGAGGCGCTGCGCATCTGCCGCGCGATCGCCATCTCGTCGCGATGCGGGTTGAGCGCGCAGGCGGCGGCGAACGCGCTCGCCGTCGAGCGGCTGATGCCGGCGAAGCAATGCACCACCAGCGGCGCCTGACGGTCCCAGCCGCGCACGAAAGCGAGCACCTTCTCGACGTGATCTTCCGACGGCGTGACGAAACCGTCGGCGGGCGCGCTGATGTCGTCCATCGAAATCATCAGGTGATTGGCTTCGCGCACCGAGGCCGGGCGCCGCACGCGGCTGATGTCGCCCATCACGGTGAGGATGTGGCTGGCGCCGGTCGCCTGCACGGTCGGAGCCAGTGCGGTGAGCGAGCACACGTGAATCATGGCGTTGTCCTTATGTCATCCGGCTGAATGATAGCCGCCGCCTCCAGCGAACGGAAGCCGCGCCGGATCCACGCTTTCTAGAGTTTATTTTATTGGAGCATGATCTTATCCGAAAACCGGTTCCCACTTTTTGGGATCATGCTCTAAACGTGCAGCGTCGCGAAGCGCGCGAGGAAGCGCTTGCCGGCCTTTCCGGCCGACCACGGCGTCAGGTAATCGGCCTCAAGCGTCGCCGGCAACGCCGGGTCGCGGCCGAACAATCGTTTCGCCTCGCTCTCGGCGAAGCCTGCGAGCCGCGTCGCTTCGAGATAGGCGGCGCCGCGGTCGGCCGCCTTGATCGTTTGTGTGAAATCCTCCGGCAGCACCGGCGGCAGCCCGAAACGGACGTGGATCGCGGCGAGCAGCCGCTTCTCCACCGTTTTGTAGGAGCCGCCGATCACCGCCTTGAACGGCGAGATCATGTCGCCGATGACGTATTCCGGCGCGTCGTGCAGCAGCGCCGCGAGCCGCAGCCGGTGATCGGCGCGCGGCCGCGCATGGCGCAGCACGGCTTCCACCAGCAGCGTGTGCTGCGCCACCGAGAAGATATGCGTGCCCTCGGTCTGGCCGTTCCAGCGGGCGACGCGGGCCAGGCCGTGAGCGATGTCGGCGATCTCGATATCGAGCGGCGAGGGATCGACGAGGTCGAGCCGGCGTCCCGACAACATCCGTTGCCAGACGCGGGTGTCGGCCTTCGTGGAAGGCGCTTTGGGTTGCGTCATGAGGCGGAGGGGCGGCGCGGCGGGCGTCGCTTGCCGCCGCACAGCGCGTGACAATGGCAGCTCACCAGATGATCGTTGACCATGCCGGTCGCCTGCATGAAGGCGTAGACGATGGTGGGGCCGACGAACTTGAAGCCGCGCGCCGCCAGTTCCTTCGACATCTTCACCGACAGCGGCGTCGAGGCCGGAACGCTGGCGGTGGTCTTGTAGGCGTTGACCTTCGGCGCGCCGTCGAGGAAGTCCCACAACAGCTTCGAGAAGCCGGGGCCGTCCTCCATGATCTCCAGATAGGCGCGGGCGCTGGTCACCGCGCCCTCGATCTTGGCGCGGTTGCGCACGATGCCGGCGTCCTGCATCAGCGCCTGCACCTTGCTGTCGGTATAGCGCGCGATCTTCGCCGGCTCGAAATCGTCGAAGGCGCGGCGGAAGTTGTTGCGCTTGCGCAGGATGGTGATCCACGACAGCCCGGCCTGAAAGCCGTCGAGGATCAGCTTCTCGTAAAGCGCGCGGTCGTCGTATTCCGGCACGCCCCATTCGCTGTCGTGATAGGCGACGTAGAGCGGGTCCTCGCCCGGCCACGGGCAGCGGACCAGGCCGTCGGCGTGCGTCACCGCGCGGCTCATGCGACGGTCTTGCGTTGCAGGCCGCGCACCGCGTCGGGG
>JBASBO010000310.1:0-1544 GCA_049651165.1 Xanthobacteraceae bacterium
ATGCGGATCGAGGGCGAGTTGGCGATGTAGCGGAAGCCGGACACCATGGCGCGCGCCAGCCGCTCGCGCGGCAGCCGCGACGGCTCGCTCACCCGCCGCCACAGGAACAGCACCACCAGGAGCGGCAGATAGCACAGCGCGTTGACCGCGAACGACGCCACCGCGCCCGCCGCCGCCACCACCAGGCCGCCGATCGCCGGCCCGAAACTGCGCGCGATGTTGAAGCTGATGCCGTTAAGCGCCACCGCCGACGGCAGCGTTTCCGCCGGCACCTGCTCGGCCACCGACGCCTGCCACGACGGTCCGAACAGCGCCATGCCGCTGCCGACGATGAAGCAGAACGCCAGCAGGGTGAACGGGGTCAATAGCCCGCTCCAGGTCAGCGCGGTGAGGCCGACCGCCCCCGCCAGCGCGATCGTTAGCGAGATCAGCGAGATCACCCGGCGGTCGTACATGTCGGCCACCGCCCCGGCCGGCATCGAGATCAGCATCACCGGCAGCATCAGCGCGGTCTGCACCAGCGCCACCTTGTCGGCGGCGGAGGTCATCTGGGTCATCACCCACGCCGCGCCGACGCCCTGGATCATCAGGCCGAGATTGGACAACAGGCTGGCCAGCCAGATGCGCCGGAACACCTTGAGCCGAAGCGGCGCGGCAAGACCGTCGGCGGCGGGCGTCGGTCGTTTCGGCGGCTCGGTCATGCGGCGCGGATGCCTGTCGAGATTTTGCTGGTCGTCCCCTCGCGCCGGACTGCGGTGAATCGGCGCACCCGACTGTAGGGGTCAATTCGGCCGCGACGCAAGCGATGCCGGAAGCGACGCGCCACGGCGGGCCGCGATCCCGATACCGTGCGCGACCGGGGGCGGAACTCAAAACCGATTGCCAGCGTTGGATTTTCAGGCCATAGAGCGCCGCCCCGAGCCGCCACCGTTTCCGTTACCGGTCAAGGACAATCGATGCTGGATAGACTACGTCAGTTCATCGCCGAGGTCGCGTCCCCCCTCACCCAGGACAGCCGCGCCTTCAGCGACACCGATTACCGCCTCGCGGCCACGGCGCTGTTAATCCACGTCGTCTCGCTCGACGGTCAGCCGACCGAGGCCGAGACGCGCAAGCTCCATACCCTGCTGCAATCGCGCTTCCAGCTCGACGCCGCCACCGCCGCGCGGCTGATCGCGGCGGCGACGCTGATGGAGGGCGAGGCGGTCGATCTCTATCATTTCACCAGCGTCATCATGCGCTCGGTGGACGAGGAGGGCCGCAAGCGCATCGTCGAGATGATGTGGGAACTGGTCTATGCCGACGGCAATGTCAGCGAGTTCGAGGACAACGTGGTGTGGCGGGCCGCCGATCTGCTCGGCGTCTCGTCGCGCGACCGCATCGACCTCAAGCACCGCGTGGCGCGGGCCGACGGCGACCCGGTGACGGAATCGTGACCGCCGCCCCGGCTGCCGCCATTCACGAGGCCACATTTTGAGCAACCGCGTCACCCTGATTACCGGCGCATCGTCGGGCATCGGCGCCGACCTCGCGCGGGTGTTCGC
>JBASBO010000311.1:0-3745 GCA_049651165.1 Xanthobacteraceae bacterium
CCCATACGCCGTGTCGTTCATGTTGCGGATGGCGCTCATTCCACCGGGATGAATTGGATCGAATCGCTTCACTCTAATCTTTCACGCTCTGGAATATGGGTCCCCGCCTGCGCGGGGACGACGATGAGTGTGTTTTGATTCCACTAACTACAACCTGCTCGAAACCGCACCCTCACTTTCCCATCCTCGCCGCCTTTCCGGCGTCATGCCACCAAACCTCATTCGCCCGGTGTCCGCGTGGCCCGGATGCGTCGCAGCGCGCCAGCGGTTCGGTGCTGATCCGGGACCGTTCCTTCGCCCCGCCCCGCGACGGTCCCGGCTCTGCGGCGCGGCATGAAGACATGCCGCACCGCGTCCGGGACACGGCATCGTTCGTTGCGCATCGCAGATCGGACTCCCTCACCTTCACTTCCCGATCTTCGCCGCCTTGTCGGCGTCATACCACCAAATCGTGGGGAACGACGCCAGGCCGTATTTCGGAATCGTCTCGGGGCGGCCGAAGCGGTCCCAGCGCGCGGTGCGCTGGAACGGATAGCTCCATTGCGGCACCACGTAATAGTGATGCAGCAGCACGCGGTCGAGCGCGCGGGTGGCGGCCACCAGATCGTCGCGGTCCCTGGTGAAGATCACCCGTTCGATCAGCTTGTCGATCGCCGCGTTCTTGATGCCGATCAGGTTGCGCGAGCCGGCGCTGTCGGCGGCGTGCGAGCCCCAGTATTCGCGCTGCTCGTTGCCCGGCGACAGCGATTCCGGCCACGACGCCACGATCATGTCGAAATCCCAGCTTCGCAGCCGGTTCTCGTATTGCGTCGGGTCGATGGTGCGCACGCTGACCGAAATGCCGAGCCGTTCCAGCGACGGCTTGAAGAACAGCATCACCCGCTCCATGCTCGGGTCGTCGGCCAGCAGCTCGATCGTGAACGGCGCGCCGCTTTTCGCCTCCACCAGCTTGCGGTCGCGCACCTCGAAGCCGGCCTCCTTCAGAAGCCGCAGCGCCTCGCGCAGGTTGTTGCGCACGGCTTCGGCGCTGCCGCCGACCGGATTGACGTAAGGCGCGGTGAACACCTCCGGCGGCACCTCGGCCCGCACGGTTTCCAGAATCTCCAGCTCCTTGCCCTGCGGCAGGCCGCTTGAAGCCAGTTCGGTGCCGTGGAAGTAACTGCTGATGCGCTGATACTGGTTGAAGAAGATCTGCTTGTTCATCTCCTCGAAGTCGAACGCGAAGTTCAGCGCGCGCCGCACCCGCGCGTCGGCGAATTTCGGCCGGCGGATGTTCGGCACGAACGCCTGCATGATGCCGGAGGAGCGGTTGGGAAATTCCTCCAGCACCACGCGCTTGTCCTTCACCGCCGGGAAATCGTAAGCGGTGGCCCAGTTCTTGGCGCTGTTCTCGCTGCGCCAGTCGATCTGGTCGGCCTTGAAGGCTTCCAGCGCCACCGTCGGATCGCGGAAATATTCGTAGCGAATCTCATCGAAGTTGTTGCGGCCGATATTGACCGGGAGCGCCGCGCCCCAAAAATCCTTGACGCGCTCCATGATGACCGAGCGGCCGGCGACGAAGCTCTTGATGCGATAGGCGGCGGAGCCCAGCGGCGGCTCCAGCGTGGTGGCGGAGACGTCGCGCTTGTTGCCGTTGGCGTCGGTCCCCTCCCACCAGTGCTTCGGCAGCACCGTCAACTGCCCGACGATCTGCGGCAGTTCGCGATTGCCCGGCGCGTCGAAGGTGAAGGTCACCTCACGCTCGCCGGTCTTCTCCGCCTTCACGACGTGGCGATAATAGGCGGCGTATTGCGGATGGTGCTTCTTGAACACCTCCAGCGAATAGACCACGTCCTCCGGCGTCACCGGCTGGCCATCGTGCCAGCGCGCGGCGGCGCGCAGCCGGTAGGTGACCGAGGAATAGTCGTCGGGATAACGCACCGCTTCGGCCAGCAGGCCGTATTCGGTGGCGACCTCGTCGAGCGCCGGCGTGGTCAGCGATTCATAGATCAGCCCCAGTCCAGCGGGGACCACGCCCTTCACGCCGGACACCACGATGTTGAAACTGTCGAAGGTGCCGCCGGGCCCGATCTGCCGCACCACGCCGCCCTTCGGCGCGGCCGGGTTGACGTAGTCGAAATGCTTGAAGCCGTCGGCGTATTTCACCGCGCCGAACAGCGACAGCCCGTGCCGCCATGCCGCCGCCGGGGTCGTCGCCTGCGCCCGCGCCGGCGCGATCAGCGGCGTCGCTGTGGCGTTGAGGACCGGAGCCACGGCCAGCGCCGCGCCGCTTGTCAGCAAATCTCGTCGGGTGATGGACAATTGCTCGTTCCTGTCGCTGTTCGCGCGCCGGCCCCGGCTTGTCGAATCGCCGGAAACCGCCGCGCATGGTGATCCTAGAGCTATTTCATCCCCGATTGAATCGGGAGCCGCTCGCATCGGCCCGCTGCGGTCCATCGGGTCGCCGCGAGCCGGCGGATTGACTCGGGATCGTTGCCGGCAAAGTGGACACTGATTTGGCGGCAAGATCACATGAAATCGATGTCATTTTGTATTATGCGCGGATTTGCAGCACGAAATCGTCGTCCCTGCGAAGGGACCCATACGCCGCAGCCGTTCGGCTCCTTCAACCATGGCAAGGTTAGTTCACGACAACTAACGTCAGGGGTTATGGGTCCCCGCCGGAGCCTGTCATCGGGCGGCGCTTTGCGCCGACCCGTTGGCGGGGACGACGCGGCGGATGATGCTTGGCCGGATACGACCATCCCGCGACCAAATGTCCCGCCGCCCGACGACAGGACAAAACGTCGGCAACAAAAAAGGCCGGGAAGCCCGGCCTTTTCAGCGCCATCAGGGGCGGCGAATATCTTACTTCGAAGCGGTCGGCAGCGGCGCCGGCTTGTCCGACATCGAGTTGAGGTAGGCGATCACGTCGGCGCGCTCGCTGTCTTTGCTGAGGCCGGCGAAGCCCATCGCGGTGCCGGGCACGAAGCCCTTCGGGCTTTTCAGGAACTGGTCGAGGTCGTCGAAGGTCCAAGTGCCGCCCTTGGCCTTCATCGCGGCCGAGAAGTTGAAGCCGCCGCGGCCCTCGCCCTTGTGGTCGTTGACGACGCCGTACAGGTTGGGGCCGACGCGGTTGGGGCCGCCCTTCTCGAAGGTGTGGCAGGCGGCGCACTTCTTGGCGGCGGTCGCGCCCTTCTCCACCGAAGCGGTCTGAAGCAGCTTCTCGATCGGCTCGGACTTCTCGGCGGGGGCTTCCTTGCCGCCGGCGGACGCGGCTTCCTTCACGGCAATCTCAAAACCCGGCTTCTCCGGCATGACCGGCGCGAAAATCGCCTGCGCGGCGAAGCTGGTGACCAGAATGACAAGGCAGGTGGCGAGGATCGCGCCGATAATCTTGTTCAGCTCAAAGGAGTCCATTGCGGATCAGGCTCCAGACCGGAAGGTCTACTTGTAGGCCGGCAACGGCGGCCTTGAGGATTCCACGCCCGGAATCGATCTAAAAAGACGGGGCGATGGCGATGAGATACCGGTTTGCCCGGTCTCTGGCAACCCGTATAAACAGACCTCCGCTGGAAAACCCTCAACCCCTGCGGCGCTTTAAGCCGAACCCAGGTGCAGCCCCGAACCGACGATGCCCCAACCGCTGATCCTGATCCCCGCGCGCATGGCCGCGACCCGCCTGCCCGGCAAGCCGCTGGCCGATATCGGCGGCGTGCCGATGATCGTCCAGGTGTTGCGCCGCGCCCGCGAGGCGGCGCTGGGG
>JBASBO010000312.1:0-13705 GCA_049651165.1 Xanthobacteraceae bacterium
GGGCGCGCCCGCCGCGCGGCAACGCGCCCTCGAACGCAACGGGACAGCCGCGCCGAAATCGCAGAAGTCCCGCGAGGCGATCCTCGAAGCCGCCGCCAAGCTGTTCCGCCGTCAGGGCTATTCGGCGACAACCCTGCGCCAGATCGCCAATCTCGCCGACATCCAGGCCGGCAGCATCTATTATTATTTCGACTCCAAGGACGCGATCCTCAACGAGGTGCTGGACGAGGGTCTGCGGCGGGTCTTCAACGGGGTGAAACTCGCACTCAAGCAGGCCGGCGACGTCGCGCATCGCCGCAAGGTCGCGCTGGCCATCGAGGCACATCTGGTCGCGCTGCACGACGCCAGCGACTTCACCTCGGCCAATATCCGCATCTACGGGCAATTGCCGGAGCGCCTCAAGGGGCCGCATCGCCCGATCCGCCGCGCCTACGTGCGCTATTGGGACCGGCTGTTGTCGGAGGCGCAGAAAGCCGGCGCGATCCGCGCCGATATCGAACTCGTTCCGTTGCGTATCTTCGTGCTCGGCGCGCTGAACTGGACGGTGGAGTGGTTCGACCTCAGCAAGAAAGACGCGGTGCGAAAACTGGCGCACCGCACCGAGTCGATCATTTTCGACGGCGTGCAGCCGTAACGCCACCGGCGGCGCCTCTCTCTCACCGGCCCTGCCAGTTCGGCTTGCGCTTCTCGGCGAACGCCTTCGGCCCCTCGATGGCATCGGCGCTGGCGTAGACCTCGGCATGGAGACGGCCGGCCTCGATCAGGCCCTTCTCAAGTCCCAGATCCATCGCCGCCAGCACGCTGGCCTTGGCCGCCTTCACCGAGAGCGGCGCGCCCGCGACGATGGTGCGCGCCAGTTGCCGCGCGCGGTCGCGCACCGCGTCCGGCGTGTCCTCCAGATGGTTGAGGAAACCGCACGCCGCGAGGCGCTCGATCGGCACGGTTTCGCCGGTCAGCACCAGTTCCATCAACAGCGGCTGCGGCAGCATCCACAACAGCGGCACCGCCCACGGCGAGCCGCGCCCCATCCTGACCTCGGTGATGCCTGCGCGGGTGCCGCGCAGGCCGACCCGCAGATCCGCCTTGATCGCCAGCAACATGCCGCCCGCCATCAGCGAGCCGGTCATCGCCGCGATGATCGGCTTGGAGACCTTGCGCATCGCGCTCTGCATCGGATCGCGCATCAAAGTGAGGATATCGACGCCGTCGCGCGCGCGGATTTCGGCTGCTTCCCTGAGATCGAGACCGGCCGAGAACACCCCGCAATCCGCCGATGTGAGGATGACGGCCCGCACCGCGCGGTCGTTCTCGACGCGCTCCCAGACGTCGGTGAGACCGTTCATCGCCGCCACCGAGAGCGCATTCTTGCGTTCCGGCCGGTCGATGGTGACGGTGGCGATCGCATCCTCGACCTCATAGCGGATCGGCTGGCTGTCCGGCATCGCAAACCCTTTCGGAAATTCGAACATCTGTTAGGTTATCGCAAACCGGCCGCCGCCGCGACATCTCTCACGGCGGTTGAGAACACGAAACATCGGGACAACCCTGCGAGGACACCCTTGGATTACGCGCTGAACCAGCAGCAGGAGGCTTTCCGCGAGGCGGCGATGCGCTTCGCGACCGAGAAGCTCGCGCCGCATTATCAGACACGGGCGACCGAGCATCGGCTCGACCGCGCCATGCTCACGGAGATGGGGGCGCTCGGACTGATCGGCGTCGATATCCCGGAAAGCTATGGCGGCCTTGGCGAAAGCAGCGTCACCGCCGGCCTCGTCATCGAGCAGATCGCCCATGCCGATTTCAACGCCAGCTACGTGCAGTTGCTGGCCTCGCTGATGGGCGGCATGGTGGCGCAGCACGCTTCGCCCGATGTCGCGCGCGAATGGCTGCCAAGGGTGACGCGGGGCGAGGCGATCATCGGCCTCGGCCTCACCGAGCCGCGCGGCGGATCGGACGCCGCCAATCTGATCCTGCGCGCGGAAAAATCCGGCAACGGCTATCGGCTCAACGGCGAAAAGACCTCCATGAGTTGCGCCAACCAGTGCGACGCGGCGGTGATCTTCGCCCGCACCGGCACGGTCGAGGACGGCGCGCGCGGCGTCAGCGCGTTCTTCGTCGATCTCGACCAGAAGGGCGTCACCCGCACCCATTTCGACGACATCGGCACCAAACCGGTCGGGCGCGGCTCGGTGTTCTTCGACGACGTGTTCGTGCCCGCCGAATGCCTGATGGCCGAGGAGAACAAGGGCTTTTCCAAGATCATGTCCGGCTTCGACTACAGCCGCGCCCTGATCGGCCTGCAATGTATCGGCCCGGCGCAGGCGTCGGTGGACGAGGCGTGGCGCTACAGCGCCCAGCGCTCCGCCTTCGCGCGGCCGATCGCCCAGTTCCAGGGCGTCAGCTTCCCGCTGGCGGAGGCCGAGACGCAGCTCACCATGATGCGCCAGCTTTGCTACTACACGCTGTCGCTGCGCGACCGCCGCCTGCCGCACACCGCCGAAGCCGCGATGTGCAAGTGGTACGTGCCGAAGACGACCTGCGAGATCATTCACCAGTGCCTGTTGACGCACGGACATTACGGCTACACCACCGACCTGCCGTTCCATCAGCGCTATCTCGATGTCATGGGCTTGCAGATCGGCGACGGCACCGCGCAGATCCAGAAACTCGTCATCGCGCGCGAAAAGGTCGGCCGCGTCGCGGTGCAATACGCCAGGCAGGACGGGACGAAGGCTGGGTGATCGTCGTGGACCCGCAGCACGAAAACCGTGGTCCTCGCGCAGGCGAGGACCCATACGCCGTGTCGCTCATGATGTAGGGAGCGCTCGTAATCCTTGATGGGCAATCCCACTAACCACAACCGCCAGGGGTTATGGGTCCCTGCCTTCGCAGGGACGACTCAGTGGGTGGAGAGAGGTTCGCGACAGACTCTCAGGATGACGCCATCGTGAAAGCAAACCCTACTTGTCCGGCGTGAACTCGACCGGCGCGGCGGCGGACCCTCGCTCCCACAGCTTGGGATATATGACGCGGAAATCCTTCAGGAGTTGATCGATCGGCGGGTCGGCGAACCAGCCGCGGTCGTTGACGTATTCCATGTGCCGCCGGTTCTGCGCGTCGAACTCGTGGAACAGCGCGTCGCTCTTGCCGTCGAACACCAGTTCGCGCACGCCGAAGCGCTGGCACAGTTCGGTGTTGAACGCCGGCGTCACCTTGTACATCTTTCCGTCGAGCCACAGCGCGACGTAGCCGTGATAGATGAACAGGTCGGTGCCCATCAGCTCCGAAAGTTTCGCCGAGTTGAGATGGTTGCGCACGTCGGCGAAGCCGGCGGCGGCCGGAATGCCGGAGGCGCGCAGCGCCGCGGTCAGCAGGATTGCCTTCGGCACGCAGTAGTTCGATGCGCGCCGGACCACGGTGCTGGCGCGATAGTCGTCGGACGTGATGCCGACGTCGAACGGATTGTACTTGATGCCGTCGCGCACCGCGTCGAACAGACGGATCGCCTTCTCCGTCGGGGACGCATCCTCGAAGCCGCGTAACGCCGCCGCCGTGAAGTCGCGCACCGGCGCGGAATCGCTGTCGATGAAATGCGTCGGCGCGAGATAGTCGGCATTCGCAGAAGCAGCCACGGGAATCCTCGATCGCTGAGCCGGTCCTCAAGTCCTGAAATCTAACAAATGTTAGAAGCGGACTGTTGTCAATCGAAACGGCGGGATATTGTACGCTCGCAGCTTCAATTCCGGGGACGGCCCATGAGCGACGCCAACAAATATGTTTGGGAACCTACCCCGGAGCTGATCGCGCAAAGCAACCTCACCGCGTTCCTGCGCATGACCGGCCACGCCGATTACGACAGCGTCGCGGCCGCCGCCGACGCCGATCCGGCGTGGCTGATGGAGCAGGTGTTCCGGTTCTGCGACGTGCGCTTCTATCGCCGCTACGACACCATGCTTGACACCTCGCGCGGCGAGCCGTGGGCGCGCTGGTGCGTCGGCGGCACCACCAGCATCGTGCTTAATTGTATCGACAAGCATCGCGACACCGCGGTCTGGGACCAGACGTTTCTGGTATGGGAAGGCGAAGACCCGAAGGAACAACGCCGGCTCACCTATCGCGAGCTTGACGGCGAGGTCGGCCGGCTGGCACGCGCCTTACGCGATCTCGGCATCGGTGAGGGCGACGTGGTCGCGCTCTACATGCCGAGCCTGCCGGAAACCTTCGTCGCTTTCTTCGCGGTGCTGAAACTCGGCGCGATCCTGCTGCCGCTGTTCTCCGGTTTCGGCCCCAGCCCGATCGCCGCACGCCTCAATCATGGCGAGGCGAAAGCGGTCATCACCGCCAACGGCACCTGGCGGCGCGGCGCGCCCGCAGCCCTCAAGCCGGTGCTCGACGCCGCGCTGGAGCAGGCTCCGAGCGTGCGCCATGTGGTGGTGGTCGATCGCGGCGGATTGTCCATCGACACCCCGATGCGTCCCGGCCGCGACCATTGGTGGCATGACGTCACCACCGGCAAGGACAGTGACATCGCCACCGTGGCGATGGCCGCCGAAGCGCCCGCGATCCTGCTCTACACTTCCGGCACCACCGGCGAGCCAAAGGGCTGCGTCTGGACCCAGATCGGCTTCATCGGCTCGATGGTGACGCGCGACGTCATCGTCTGCGGCGACTTCAAGGCGGCCGACCGCTTCTTCTTCATGAGCGACATGGGCTGGATGGTCGGCGCGATGTGCGCCTGCATCCCGAGCCTCGTGGGCGGAAGTTTGTTGATCGCGGAGGGCACGCCGGATTTCCCGGACACCGGCCGATTCTGGCGGCTGATCCAGGATCATCGCGTCACCTATCTCGGCGTTTCGCCGACCATCGTCCGCAGCCTGATGCGCTACGGCGACGAGGTCGATCGCTACGATCTCTCCAGCCTGCGCATCACCACCTCCGGCGGCGAGGCGTGGACCGCCGCGCCGTGGCAATGGTTCTTCGATCACGTCTGCAAACGGCGGCTGCCGATCCTCAACATCTCCGGCGGCACCGAGGTCGGCGGCTGCATCTTCCTCGGCACGCCGAACCATCCGATGAATCCGGGCTCGTTCTCGCGGCCGGCGCTCGGCGTCGGCGCGGATATCGTGGATTCCATCGGCAACCGGATGCCGCCCGGCGAAGTCGGCGAACTGGTGCTGCGCCATTCCTCCATCGGGCTGACGAAAAGCCTGTGGAAGGCGGACGCGCGCTATATCGACAATTACTGGAGCACGCTGCCCGGCATCTGGGTCCATGGCGATTTCGCCATGCAGGGCGCCGACGGCCTCTACTACATCCTCGGCCGCTCCGACGACACCATCAAAATTTCCGGCAAGCGCACCGGTCCCGCCGAGCTTGAGGGGCTGCTGGTCGCCACCGGCAAGGTGGCGGAAGTTGCCGTGTTCGGCGTCCCGCATCCGGTCAAGGGATCGGCGATCGTCTGCGCCTGCGTGCTGATGCCGGGCGTCGCTGAAGATGGCGTCGCCGACGAACTCACCGCCGCGCTGGTCGACGGCATGGGCGCGTCCTACCGCCCGGAGCGCATCGTCTTCGTCGCCGATCTGCCGCGCACCCGCAACATGAAGATCATGCGCCGCGTGCTGCGCGCGGTGTTCGAGAACAAGGACCCCGGCGACCTGTCGTCGCTCGCCAACCCCGAGGCGGTCGAGGCGCTGCGCAAGCAGGTGGCGGAACGCCAGGAGCCCGACTCGAAATTGACCTCGTAGGACCGACAAATTCAGCGTCGTCCCCGCGCAGGCGGGGACCCATACGCCGTGTCGCTGATGAATGCAGGTGGCGTTCGCGACCGTTGATGGGCGGTCCCGCTAACCGCAACCGTCAGGGGTTATGGGTCCCCGCCTGCGCGGGGACGACGGTTTTCGTGCTGCATATCTACGCACAAAGCAAACTTCCGGTCAGACGTTCAGAGCGTCGGCGCAACGCTTCAAGTCGAACACGCCTCGGCGCGGATGCGGGTTGCGGCGGCGACTCAGACCGGGCAGTCCGGCGGGAACGACGGCTTGCGTTTTTCCAGATGCGAGGCCAGCCCCTCGCGCGCCTCGTGACCGGAGAAGCCGAGGATTTCCAGCGCGGTCGAGGTGTCGAACAGCGGCCCGTTGACGCGAAGCCAGTTGTTGAGCGAATACTTGGTCCAGCGGATCGCGCTCTGCGCGCCGGTGGCGAGGTCTTCCGCCGTCTCCAGCGCGATTTTCTGCAACTCGGCGTCCTCGACGCACAGCGACACCAGCCCGATGCGTTCCGCCTCCTCGCCCGACAGCGGCTTGCAGGTCAAAAGATAGTATTTGGCCTTCGCCAGCCCGCACAATAGCGGCCAGATGATGCAGGCGACGTCGCCGGCAGCGACGCCGAGCCGGGTGTGGCCATCGACGATCTTCGCCGATTTGCCGCAGATCGACACGTCGGCGAGAATGCCGACGACGAGCCCCGCCCCCACCGCGACGCCGTTGATTGCGGAAATGATCGGCTTGTTGCAGTTGATGACGTTGTAGACGAGGTCCTTCGCCTCCTTCCAGGTCGCCATCCGCGCCACCGGATTATCGAGCAGACCCTTTATCAGTTCGAAATCGCCGCCGGCCGAGAACGCCTTGCCCGCGCCGGTGACGATCACGGCGTTGATATCCGGATCGTCGTTGACGTCGCGCCAGATATTGGTGAGCTGGGTGTGGGTTTCGGCATCCACCGAGTTGTAGGTTTCCGGCCGGTCGAAGGTGATGCGCAGGATCCGCTTCGACGGATAGTCGAGCTTCAGCTTGGTATAGGCGGCGTAGCGATCCGACATCGGCATTCCCTCGTTGACGATCCTGAAGTGTCGCCCTACGGCGATCGATTTCGAACGGATGTTAGAATTTTAGGCGGGTTTGGCCGCGCCCGCAAGCGCCCCCTTGCCGACGCACGATAAAGCGCCTTTTATGACGGCCATACAGCTATGATGGCGGGACCGCACCGGCGGCGCCCGATCGCGGAGGATGACATGCCCAACGGACACCAGGAATCGCCGACCACGATGGCCGGCACCAGTTCGACCGTCGGCAGCCTGTTCCGCGCCCGCGCCGCCATCCAGCCCGCCGCGCCGGCCATCGAATACGGCGAGCGCATTATCAATTACGGCGAACTCAACGAGCGGGTGAACCGCGCCGGCGCGATGCTGGCCGCGCATGGGCTCACGCGCGGCGACCGCGTCGCGCTGCTGTCGCGCAACCGCCCGGAATATCTTGAAATCGAACTGGCGGCCGGACAGCTCGGCGTCATCACCGCCTGCCTCAACTGGCGGCTGTCGAAACGCGAACTGACCTACTGCATCGAACTGGTGTCGCCGAAACTCTTGATCGCCGAGGCCGAACTGGCCGCGCCGCTGGACGGCGCGCTGTCGGTCCGCGACATCCTGACGCTTGGCGACGCCTATGAACGCGAGTTGCGCGCGCAGACCGGCGCGCCGCCGCCGGTCGCCGCCCGGCCGGAAGACGGCCTCGTCATCCTCTACACCTCCGGCACCACCGGCCTGCCCAAGGGCGCGGTGATCTCGCACCGCGCGATGATCGCCCGCGCGCTGGTGTTCTCCACCGAACTCAACATCGCTCTTGACGACTCCTTCGTCGCCTGGGCTCCGCTGTTCCACATGGCCTCGACCGACCACGCGCTCGCCACGCTGTTGCGCGGCGGCACCGTGATCGTGGTGGACGGCTTTCAGGTCGCGCCGCTGCTGTCGGCCGCCGCGCGCTATCGCATCGGCTGGTTCGTGCTGATCCCCGGCATGGTCGAAGCCCTCGCCGAAGGCTTCCGCGCCAACCCCGTTACCGTGAAGGGCATCCGTGCCTGCGGCGCGATGGCCGACCTGGTGCCGCCGCAGGCCATCGCCGACATCACGCAACTGCTGCAAGCGCCTTACATCAACAGCTTCGGCTCCACCGAGACCGGACTGCCGCCGGCCAGCACCAATCTCATCGCCATCGGCGATAGTCCGGCGCGGCTGTCGAAACGGCAGAGCGGATTCTGCGAGGTCAAGCTGGTCGATCCCGACGACAACGAGGTGGCGCCGGGCGAGCCCGGCGAACTCGCCATGCGCGGCCCGACGCTGTTCTCCGGCTACTGGCAGGCGGACGAAACCAACGCGCGCGATTTTCGCGGCGGCTGGTTCCACATGGGCGACGTGTTTCGCCGCAACGCCGACGGCACGCTCGATTTCGTCGACCGCGCCAAGTACATGATTAAATCCGGCGGCGAGAACGTCTACCCGGCCGAGATCGAGCGCGTGCTGATGAGCGATTCCCGCATCACCGAGGCCGCCGTGGTGCGCACCAGGGACGCCAAGTGGGGCGAGGTGCCGGTCGCCTTCATCGCCCGCCGCGACGACAGTCTGAGCGAAGCGGAACTGGCCGCGCTGTGCCGGCGCGACCTCGCCGGCTACAAGTGCCCGCGCCAGTTCCACTTCATCGCCTTCGACGACTTTCCGCGCTCGACCAGCGGCAAGGTGCAGCGTCACGAACTCGAAGCCCGGCTGACGCAGACCGCGTCCGCGCCGCGAACAACCGCGCCGGCAAAGTAGGACCCTCCCATGACGAAGGCCGCGGCCCTCGCCGGCCACAAGAACACGCTGCGCGGCAAGGTCGCGATCATCGGCATCGGCCTGTCGCCGGTCGGCAAGGTGCCCGGCCGCAGCCCGCTATGGCTCGCCGCCGCCGCCGCGAAGCAGGCGCTGGCCGACGCCGGCCTGCGAAAGAGCGAGATCGACGGCGTGCTGGCGAACCCGGCGATGGCCGCGCCGTTCCACCGCTTCAGCGTCGCCTTCAGCGAATATTTCGGCGTGCGGCCGACATTCTCCAACACCTTGCAGGTGTCCGGCGCGACCGCCGCCACCATGTTCAACATCGCCGCCGCCGCAATTCACGGCGGCCTCGCCGAAACCGTGCTGGTGGTCGGCGCCGACAGCCTGCTCTCCGGCCTGACGCCGGAACTGGCGCTGCGCTCGCTCACCGAGAGCCGCGACCAGCAATACGAGATGCCGTTCGGCATCCCGGTCGCCAACACCTTCGCGATGACGGCGCATCGCCACATGAAGGAGTTCGGCACCACGCCGGAGCAACTGGCGCAGGTGGCGGTGACGCAGCGCCGCCACGCCGCGCGCACGCCGGGCGCGCAGCAGACCACGCCGATCACCGTTGCGGACGTGCTCAACTCGAAGATGGTGACGTCACCCTATCACAAGCTCGACTGCTCGCTGATCTCCGACGGCGGCGCGGCCTTCGTCCTCACCTCGGCGGAGCGCGCCATGGCGCTCGGCATCGAAAAGCCGGTCTACATCCTCGGCGGCGGCGAGTGCTACACCCACGAGCACATCTTCCTGATGCCCTCGCTCACCACCACCGGCGCGGTGGAATCCAGCCGCAAGGCTTACGCCATGGCCGGCTACGGCGCGGGCGACATGCACACCGCCGGCATCTACGACTGCTTCACCGGCACCGTCGTCATGATGCTGGAGGATCTCGGCTTCTGCCCCAAGGGCGAGGGCGGCCGCTTCGTCGCCGACGGCCAGATGACCTACGGCGGGACGATTCCGTCGAACACCCACGGCGGGCTGCTGTCGTTCGCGCATTCCGGCCTTCCCGGCGCGCTGTTCCACTTCCACGAGGTGGTGGCGCAACTGCGCGGCGCGTGCGGCGAGCGGCAGGTCGCGGGCGCTCAACTCGGGCTGGTTCACAGCCTCGGCGCCGGCTTCGCCACCAACGCCACCACCATTCTCGGCACGGAGAACACGCTGTGATCTCGCCCGAAGACGCCGCCCGCAAGCCGCTTCCCCTGCCCGACGCCGACACCGCCGCGTTGTGGCGCGGCCTGCGCGACGGCCAGCTTCTGCTCCAGCACTGCGGCGATTGCGGCCATGTGCAGTACTATCAGCAAGGCTTCTGCCGCGCCTGCGGCAGCGACAGCCTCACGCCCCGCGCGGCCAGCGGGCGCGGCAAGGTGCATTCCTTCAGCGTGGTGCATCGCGCGCCGGGTCCGGCCTTCAGGAACGACGTGCCCTACGCCGTGCTGCTGGTCGAACTGGCGGAAGGCCCGCGCATGATCTCGACCTATACCGGCGGCGACGCCAGCGACGTCACCTTCGACATGGAGGTGACGCTGGTGTGCGAGCCGGTGTCGGACGACATCACGTTGCCCCGCTTCAGGCGCGCCTGAATCCGGATTGAGATGATGGCGTCATCCTGAGAATCCGGCTCGAAATGTCGCTCGTCGGATCGAACAACCTTAGCGTCGTCCCCGCGCAGGCGGGGACCCATAACCCCTGACGTTGGTTGTTTTAATACAACCCCGCCCGGCGGATAGAGCCGAGCCGCTGCGGCGTATGGGTCCCCGCCTGCGCGGGGACGACGTTGTTGATGATGCAACTCCGCCCATGCTCATGCCAGCCAGCCAGCCGCGCAAACCAGCCGCGAAAGCTGCCCGGGCATAAATCTAACGATTGTTAGATTTTGAACGTCTGTTGGATTGCATTGGCCGGGGCTTGTCCCTAAGCTCGCAAACAGCCCCACCCGGACGCGATCCATGGATTTCGATCTCACCTCCGAGCAGCAGCAGATCCTCGACTACGGCAACGCCGTTGCCAAGCAGTTCGACCGCCGCTACTGGCTCGACTGCGCGGAGAAACACGAATTCCCGGCGGCGCTGTATCAGAAGGTCGCCGCCGACGGCTTCGTCGGCATGATGGTGCCGGAGGCTTACGGCGGCGCGGGTCAGGGCATGACCGAGATGCACCTGTTCATGGAGGGGCTGTCCAACAACGGCATCCCGCTTCTCAACCTCGTGGTCGGCGCCACCATGAGTCTCGGCCTGATCGCCAGATACGGCAGCGAGCAACAGAAGCAGCGCTATCTACCCGACGCCTGCGCCGGCAAGACCCGGTTCTGCTTCGCCATCACCGAGCCCGACGCCGGCACCAACTCGATGCGCATCGCCACGCTGGCGAAGCGCAACGGCAACCGCTTTGCGCTGAACGGTCAGAAGACCTTCATCACCGACGCCGACGGCTCCGACTACGCGCTGGTGGTGACCCGCACCATTCCGCACGCCGACGTCAAGCGGAAAACCGACGGCTTCACGCTGTTCGTGGTCGATCTGCGCGCGAAAGGCGTGAGCAAGCAGTACATCCCGGTCAGCATTCCCGCGCCCGAAACCCAGTGGCAACTGTTCTTCGACGACGTCGATCTCGGCCCCGAGGACGTGATCGGCGAGGTCGATCGCGGCTTCGAGATCCTGTTCAAAAGCCTCAACCCGGAGCGCATCCTGGTCGGCTCGATCTGCTGCGGGCTCGGCCGCTACGCGCTCGACCGCGCCGTCGCCTACGCCAGCGGCCGCAAGGTGTTCAACGACACCCCGATCGGCGCTTATCAGGGGCTGCAACACCCGCTCGCCAGCGCCCACACCGACATCGAGATGGCGTCGCTACTGACGCTGAAGGCGGCGTGGGTTTACGATCAGGGCCGCGAGGCCGGCGGTCTCTCCAACATGGCCAAGCTCGCCGCCGCCGACGCCGGCACCCGCGCGGTGGACGTCGCGCTGCAATGCTTCGGCGGCAACGGCTTCACCAAGGAATACGGCATCTTCGACATCTATCCGCTGGTGCGGCTGCTCAAGACCGCGCCGCTCAACCGCGAAATGCTTCTCAACTACATCGGCGAGCGCGTCATGGGCTTGCCGCGCAGCTATTAGGGCGCAGCCGCCATGGCCGTCATGAAATCCGACATCGCGACGACGAGCGACGAGTACCGCCGCAACGACGGCGTCTATCGCGAGCGCATCGCCGACCTGCACCGCCGCCGCGCGGCCGCAGCCCAAGGCGGATCGGCGCGCGCGCGCAAGCTGCACAAGGAGCGCAAGCAGTTGCTGCCGCGCGAGCGCATCGCCGCGCTGACCGATCCCGGTTCGCCGTTCCTGGAGTTCTGCCAACTCGCGGGCGAAGGCATGTTCGACGACGTGCCGCCCGGCGGCAGCATCATCACCGGCGTCGGCATCGTCTCCGGCCGCCCCTGCATGGTGATCGCCAACGACGCCACCGTGAAGGGCGGCACCTATTACGGCATCACCTGCAAGAAGCACGTCCGCGCCCAGCGCTTCGCCTGGCAGCACCGCCTGCCCTGCGTGACGCTGGTGCAGTCCGGCGGCGCCAACCTGCCCGATCAGCCGAACATCTTTCCGGACGAGGGTCAGTTCGGCTCGATCTTCTACAACCAGATCCGCATGTCCGGCGAAGGCATCCCGCAGATCGCGGTGGTGCACGGCCCCTCCACCGCCGGCGGGGCCTACATGCCGGCGCTGTGCGACGAAACCGTGATCGTGCGCAATCAGGGCGCGATGTTCCTCGGCGGCCCGCAACTGGTCTACGCCGCGACAAGGGAGGAAGTCGGCGTCGAGGCGCTCGGCGGCGGCGAGATGCACAGCCGCGTCAGCGGCGTCACCGATCATCTGGCGGAGAACGACAGCCACGCCATCGCCATCACCCGCGACATCGTCGCCAACCTCGGCGACATTCCGCAACAGCGCTGGCAGGTGGCTGAGCCGCGCCCGCCGCGCTTCGACCCGCGCGAGATCTACGGCCTCGTCAGCGCCGACCCGCGCGTGCCCACCAACAACCGCGACATCCTCGCGCGTCTGGTGGACGACAGCGAGTTTCACGAGTTCAAGCCGCTCTACGGCGACACGCTCATCACCGGCTTCGCCCGCATCATGGGTTTCGAGATCGGCATCCTGTGCAACAATGGCGTGCTGTTCTCCGAATCCGCGCTGAAGGCGACGCACTTCATTGATCTGTGCTGCAAGCGCGGCATTCCGCTGTTGTTCATGGCCGACGTCACCGGCTTCATGGTCGGCCGCGAGGCGGAAGAAGGCGGCATCTCCAAGGACGGCGCCAAGATGATCACCGCGATGGCCAGCGCCGACGTGCCGAAATACACGCTGATTACCGGCAACGCCTATGGCGCGGGCTATCTTTCGATGTGCGGTCGCGCCTTCCGGCCCAACGCCATGATGATGTGGCCGAACGGGCGCTCGGCGATCATGGGACCGGACCAGGCGGCCAACACGCTCGCCATGGTCAAGGACGAGGCGCACAAGCGCGACGGCACGAGCTGGACCGACGAGGAACGCGAAGCCTATCGCGCGCCGGTGCGGCAACACTTCGAGGATTTCGCCAGCGCCTACAACTTCGCGCGCAACACCTGGTGCGACATGGTGATCGACCCGCTGGAAACCCGCAACGTGATGGCGCTGCTGCTCGATCTCGCCGGCCGCCTGCCGCCCAAGGACACGCGCTTCGGCGTGCTTCGCATGTGATGACGGGGACCGCGCGCCGTGTTCGATAAGATCCTGATCGCCAATCGCGGCGAGATCGCCTGCCGCATCGCCCGCACCTGCCGCCGCCTCGGCGTCGCGGTCGCCGGCGTGCATTCCTCCGCCGACGCCGACGCGCTGCACGTCAAGACCATCGGCGAATCGATCGCCATCGGCACTGCTGCCGCCGCCGACAGCTATCTGCGGATCGACGCGGTGATCGCCGCCGCAAAAACAACGGGCGCGCAGGCGATCCATCCCGGCTTCGGCTTTTTGGCCGAGAACGCCGCATTCGCCCGCGCGGTCGAGGCCGCCGGCCTCGTCTTCATCGGCCCGACGCCGGAGG
>JBASBO010000313.1:0-4298 GCA_049651165.1 Xanthobacteraceae bacterium
GTGATGGCGAGTTACCCGGCATCACCGTCACCGCCCCAAGCCCCATCGTCCGCCATACCGCGCGACCCCGTCGCGTCGCGCCCCCGGCGCGAGCCGCCCGCGTTGCACCGGCGCGTGAGACCACGACAACGGAGACGCCGCGCGTCGTGGTCAACGCAGCGCCGCAGCAAGGCGTGTTGCCCATCGTCACCGATCAGTTCGCCACCGTGACCGTGGTGCCGAACGAGGAAATCCGCCGCAGCGGCGCGGCGACGCTCGGCGATCTGTTGACCGGCAAGCCCGGTGTCACCGGATCGAGCTTCGCGCCCGGCGCCTCCAGCCGGCCGATCGTTCGCGGCCTCGACGTCAACCGCGTCGGCATCGTCGAGAACGGCATCGGCAGCAACGGCGCGTCCGACCTCGGCGAGGATCATTTCGTGCCGATCGATCCGCTCTCGACCAATCAGGTCGAGGTCATCCGGGGCCCGGCGGCGCTGCGCTGGGGCTCCACTGCGATCGGCGGCGTGGTCAGCGCCACCAACAACCGCATTCCCGAGACGATGCCCTGCGCGCCGATGCTGACGACGCAGACCTACGGCTACAACGTCAAAGCGCCGCCGCAGTTTGAAAGCGCAAGCGGCGGATGCGCCACCGTCGAAACGCGCGGCGCGCTCTCCAGCGTCGATCGCGGCCGCGAGGGCGCGGTGCTGCTGGATGCGGCCGGCGGCAACGTCGCGATCCACGCCGACGGCTTCGCGCGGCGCACCGAGGACTACGCCATTCCCGGCGGCACGCAAAAGAATACGGCGACCGATTCCACCGGCGGCTCGGTCGGTGCGTCGTATTTCTTCACCGGCGGCTATGTCGGCGCGGCGATCAGCCGGAACAACAGCCTCTATCATATCCCCGGCACCGAAGGCGAAGAACTCGGCACCCGGATCGACGCACACCAGACCAAGTTCACCGCCAAGGGCGAATACCGCCCCGACGCCGCGGCAGTCGATGCGATCCGCTTCTGGGTCGGCGCGACCGACTACAAGCACAACGAACTGGGCCGCGCCGACGGCGACGATCCCGCCAGCGAGGGCGTGCGCCAGAGCTTCACCAACAAGGCGCAGGAAGGCCGCCTGGAGGTGCAGTTCGCGCCGTTCGACCTGCGCTTTGCCGCGCTCACTACAGCGTTCGGCGTGCAGGCATCGCATCAGGAACTGACCGCGCCGAGCCCGGACGACCCGGGCAGCCCGCTCAACGGGTTGTGGGACCCTAACAGCAACACCAAACTCGCCGGCTACGTCTTCAACGAGTTAAGGTTCAGCGACACCACGCGGGCGCAGGTCGCCGCGCGCATCGAGCGCGTCAGCCTCGACGGCTCGACGCCCGACCTCATCGCGAACGTATTCGATCTCAACGTCGATCCCGGCGCGATTGGCCCGGCGGTACAGCGCGGCCTGAGCTACACGCCGAAAAGCGGCAGCATCGGCCTGCTTCAAAACCTGCCGTGGGATCTCGTCGCAAGCGTCACCGGGCAATACACCGAACGCGCGCCGAAGCCGGCCGAACTGTTTTCACGCGGCGCGCACGACGCCACCGCGACCTTCGATATCGGCAATCCCGATCTCGGCATCGAGAGCGCGAAATCGATCGAGGTCGGCCTGCGCCGCGCGCGCGGGCCGTTCCGGTTCGAACTGACCGGCTACGCCACCCGCTTCAACGGCTTTATCTATCGCAGGCTCACCGGCAACACCTGCGAGGATGGCGCCTGCATCGAAGGCCCCGGCCTCGAACTGAATCAGGCGATCTATTCGCAGCGCGACGCCAACTTCCGCGGGGCCGAATTCCAGTTCCAGTACGACGCCCTGCCGCTATGGGCCGGCACGTTCGGCATCGAAGGACAATACGACATCGTCCGCGCCACCTTCACCGACGGCAGCAACGTGCCGCGCATCCCGCCGCAGCGCGTCGGCGGCGGCATCTACTATCGCGACGCCAACTGGTTCGCCCGCGTCAACCTGCTGCACGCCTTCGCCCAGAACGACGTGAGCGCGATTGAGACGCCGACGCCGGGCTACAACCGGCTGCGCGCCGAACTGAGCTACACCGCCAGACTGCCGAAGACCGACTGGTGGGGCGCGCAGCAGTTCACCGTCGGCCTCGTCGGCGACAACCTGCTCAACGCGGATATCCGCAACGCGGTGGCCTACAACAAGGATCAGGTGCTGATGCCGGGCCTCGGCGTGCGGCTGTTCGCCAACGTAAAATATTGAGGCGGTGTCCCGGACGCGGTGCGGCGTGAAACGCCGCGCCGCAGAGCCGGGACCGTATCGAAAGCATTGTTTGTAACGGCCCCGCATCAGCGAAGCGGTACGCGGCTTGCGCGTGCGCCGCATCGCATCCGGGACAAGAAAAGCTACCGATGCCGCGCGTCACGCCTCGCGGGCGAAGCGCCAGTCCGGGCGGATCATGCCGGAAACGTTGTCGAACGCGCCATCGACCAGTTCCTTCACCAGCAGGCGGCGGCGGTCCACCGGGCCTGGCATGTCGGCGCGGCCGAGCGGAACCATTTTGAAGCCGACGCGGCTGTAATAGGCTTCGTCGCCGACCAGCACCACTAAGGTATGCCCCTTCGTCTTGGCGTCGGCGAGCGCGCGGTCCAGAAGCGCGCGGCCGACGCCGCGGCTGCGGAATGGCGGCTCGACGGTGAGCGGCCCCAGCAGCAGCGCCGGCGTCTCGCCGATGCACACCGGCAACTGCCGCACCGAGCCGACCAGCAGCGTGCCGATCCGCGCGGTGAACGACAGGTCGAGCCGGTGATCGACGTGCTCGCGCAGGCGGTAGGCGCTCAGCACGAAGCGCCCGGGGCCAAACGTGCGCTCCAGCAGGCGCTCGATGGCGTGGGCGTCGTTGGCGGTTTCCGGCAGGACAGTGAGGGACAGATCGCTCATGGCGAGGCGCGGGATAGCATCCGGCGCGGACGCGGTCTATGGCGGCAAACGAGATTTCGCCGGCCTCGGGATCGAACAGCGGTCGGTTTGGCGCTACAGCGCGTTGCGCAGCAACGGATAGCGCTCCTGGATCGCCACAAGGTCGAGCAGCGGCACCATGCCGTCGGACGATGCCGGCGGCGCATCCGCCACGTCGGGGGCGTACGGCACCACAGGAGGCGCGGCGACCGGGACCGCGACGATCGTCGCCGCTGCCGCCGTCGCCACCTCGCGAACGTCTTGCGTCAGGCAATCCGCCCGCGTGACGATCTCGCGTTGCGCCAACGGCACGGCGGCGCGCCCGAGCCAGCCGAAGTCGATCGGCTGATTGTTGAGCGACGCCTCGCGCGACGCCAGCGTCCGCCAGCTTTCGACCGCAGCGCGGGCTTCCCTCAGGTTGTCCTGAAAATCCGGCTCGCTGTGAAAGCGCCGCCAGCGGCCGCTGTCCTGCAATTCGACGAGATAGTCGAGCCGTCGTTCGGCCAGCGCGCACCAGCGTTCGACGATTGCGCGGCCGCGTTCAACATCGGGTCGTTGTGCCATGGAAAAGTCCGCAAGGAGGAGAACGGACACGGACGCAACGCGACGAATCACTCGGAGCTACTCTCGATATACTGTGGAAAACTTCGGCAATGTCCAGCGCGCCGTGGCGGAAGCGCGCCAATACCTGGTTTTTCCGCGCAATCGGCGTCAACCGGCGGCGGCGCATGGCAGGCGCGACATGGCCGGATGCGGCATGATTTCCCCCGTAAAGAGATGACCCGCCCGGGGGGACAACCGGGCGGGTCGAGCCATATGGCGCTGGGGTGGATGGGCGCTCGCGCCTGATACGGCCATGGTGGGACGGGATGTTGCGCTCCCACAATGATTAGGTCGCCGCCGCGCGTGAAACGTTCAAAGCGTTCGGTAAATTTTTTGATCGTGCACGACGCTGCCGATGCAATGGACGGCGGACCGACGCCAAGGCGCTTTGCGCGCCCGATGGCGCCCTACCCCGCCGGCGTGGCGGCGGCGACGATGCGCTCCTTGCGCAGTGCACCGAGGATAATATCGAGGTCGGAAGACGTCGTCATACCCTCGAAGCGCAACTGGAACGTCCCATTACCGCTGCCTACCACCGAGGCGCGATAGCTGCCGAGCAGCGCCGAGATATCGGCTATCCGCGCCTCCGGCCGGAACGTCACCGTCGCCACCACTTCATCCGCGGTCTTCGGGACCACGATCGAACGCTTGGGCGCGGACGGCGACACCTCCGCCTGCGGCCGCGCCGCCGCGGTGTCGTTCGGCCGCACGGCCTGATCGGATCGCGCGGACGGCGGCGGGCTGGCCTCCAATTTG
>JBASBO010000314.1:0-3787 GCA_049651165.1 Xanthobacteraceae bacterium
CACCTTGCCGGGGGCCGCCAGCCAGACCGTGGCGCAGCCGAGCAGGCTGAAGGCGATCGCCAGCGAGAAGGCCCCGATATAGTCGCCATACCAGTCGTGCAGCAGGCCCGTGAGCCATGGGCCGGCGGCGCCGCCGGCCAGCCCCGCCAGCATGATGGTGCCGAAGATGCTGCCATAGTGCCGGCCTTCGAAAATCTCGACCACCACCGCCGCCATCACCGCCGTGGTGCCGTAGCCGATGAAGCCCTGCGTCACGATCATCAGATAGACCAGCCAGATGCTCGGAACATAGGCGAGCCCGATCAGCGCGCCGAAGCAGACGATGAATCCGAAGCCGCTGATGGTCCAGATCCATTCCCGCCCGATGCGGTCGGAGAGATGGCCCATCAGGATCTGGCCGGGAATGCCGAGCAGGCTCACCGCGCCCAGCGCCCACACCGCCAGCGTCGAACTGAAGCCGACCTCCATCAGGTATTTGGTCTGGTGGACCTGAACCGCGTACCACGAATACAGCCCGCAGAAGAAACCGAGCGACAGCCACCAGAACCGCGCCGTGCGCATGGCGCGCGTCAGCGTCCAGTCGGTCGCGGCCCATGCCGGATCGACGATCTCCACGGTCGGCTTTTGCGGCTTCGCCGCCCCGCCCTCGCCGCTGCCGTCGTGGTCGCCGTCGGGCAGCAGCCCCATATCCTGCGGGCGCTGGCGCACCATCAGGTTGATCGGCACCAGCACCACCAGCATCAGAATGCCGAGCGCGATGCTGGCGGTGCGCCAGCCGGACTGCGCGATGATGTAGCCGACCACCGGAAACAGGATGATCGAGCCGATGCCGACGCCGGCGAAGGCGATGCCCATCGCCAGCCCGCGCTGGCGCACGAACCAGTTCGGCAGATAGAGCGACTGCCCGGTATAGCTCAGGCACACGCTGCCGCCGCCGACCAGAAGCCCCATGGTGAGATAGAGGTGCCAGACCTCGGTGGTCAGCGGCGCCAGCAGCAGGCCCGCCGCCATCAGCAGCACGCCGGTCTCCATCACCACGCGCGGGCCGAAGCGGTCCATCATGCGGCCGATCAGCGGGCTGAAGCCCGCCGAGACGACGAAGCCGAACGAGAACGCGCCGGCGGTGAGGCCGCGCTCCCATTGGAATTCATCGATGATCGAGGGGAAGAACAGCGAGAAGGCGGTGCGCGCGTTGACGCCGATGCCCATCGTCACGAAGGTGATGGCGACGATCACCCAGCCGTAGAACAAGCGCGTGCGCATCGATCACCGAACCCTTCGTCGCAAAGTGCTCAAACAGCTTCGGTGTCGTCCCTGCGCAGGCGGGGACCCATAACCCCTGGCGTTGGTTGTCATCAGATCATCCCGCCTTGGTGATGGAGCCGAACCGCTGCGGCGTATGGGTCCCCGCCTGCGCGGGGACGACGATTTTCATGTTGCAAGTCGATTTGAGACGACGGAGCGGACCAGGTCAATGACCTCGGACGTCATGCCCCCGGCATGATTTTGCCGGGGTTGAAGATGTTCTGCGGGTCAAGCGCCCGCTTCACCGCGCGCATGGCGTCGATCGCCTCGGGCCCGAGTTCGCCGACCAGATACTTCTGCTTGCCCTGACCGATACCGTGCTCGCCGGTGCAGGTGCCGTCCATCGCCTGCGCGCGCTCCACCAGCCGGTGGAGAAAGGCGTCGGCGCGCGCGACCTCGGCGGGGTCGTCGCCGTCGAACATCAGCGAACAGTGGAAATTGCCGTCGCCGACATGGCCGACGATCGGTCCCTCGAAGCCGCTTCGCTTCATGTCCTCCTCGGTTTCCACCACGCAGTCGGCGAGCCGCGAGATCGGCACGCAGACGTCGGTGGCGAGGCCCACCGCGCCGGGACGCAGGCTCTTCACCGCCCAGTAGGCGTCGTGGCGCGCCTGCCACAGCCGGGTGCGGTCCTCGGGCCGCGTCGCCCATTCGAAACCACCGCCGCCGCACTCAGTGGCGATGTCGGCGAACATCCTGGTCTGCTCGGCGACCCCGGCCTCGCTGCCGTGAAATTCCAGCAGCAGCAGCGGCGTCTCCGGCAGCGTCAGCTTTGAATAGGCGTTGCAGGCGGCGACCTGCGCGGCGTTGAGCAGTTCGATGCGGGCCAGCGGAATGCCGGTCTGGATCGCGAGGATGGTGGCGCGGCAGGCGTCGCCGACGCTGCCGAACGAGCACGACGCCGCGGCGATGGTGTCGGGGATGCCGCGCAGCCGGAGCGTGATCTCGCTGATGATGCCGAGCGTGCCTTCCGCGCCGACGAACAGGTGCGTCAGGTCGTAGCCCGCCGACGACTTTCGCGCCCGCGTGCCGGTGGTGATGATCTCGCCGTCGGCGCGCACGACCTTCAGCGCCAGCACATTCTCCCGCATGGTGCCATAGCGCACCGCGTTGGTGCCGGAGGCGCGGGTCGCGGTCATGCCGCCGATCGAGGCGTCGGCGCCCGGATCGATCGGAAAGAACACGCCCTGATCGCGCAACTGATCGTTGAGCATCTTGCGGGTGATGCCGGGCTCCACCACGCAATCGAGGTCCTCGACGTGGACCGCGAGCAGGCGATTCATGTCGCGCAGGTCGATGCACACGCCGCCGGCCGCCGCATTGACCTGCCCTTCCAGCGAGGTGCCGGTGCCGAACGCGACCACCGGGACGCCGTTGGCGGCGCAGATCCGCACCGTATCCTGAATGTCCGCGGTCTCCTGCGCCATCACCACGGCGTCCGGCGGCTGCGGCGTCAGCCACGTCGTGGTATGGGCGTGCTGGTCGCGCACCGCCTGCGAGGTCACCAGCCGGTTGCCGAACCGCGCCGCCAGCGATTCCAGCGTACGCGCCAGCGCCTGCGGGCCGACGTGCGGCAGATCGTAGGGGTTGTGGATATTCATGGCTTCTTCCTCCCGGCTCCCCCCACGCGCGGCGCGACCGTGGCAAAGGATGTATGACCGATCAAACGATCCCACAAACCAATAGCATAGTCGGGCCTGACGGCCATGCGCTTAACCAAGGATTCGCCATGACGATCAACGCCGCCGGACCGTCGCCGCTGGGACAATTGCCCTTCCTCGCGCCGGTGATGCGGATCGAGCCGGCGTGGATCGACTACAACGGCCATCTCAACATAGCCTATTACAGCGTGCTGTTCGACCGGGGCGTCGACGCGATATGGCCCGAACTGGGCGTCGGGCCGGACTATAAGGCGGCGCGCGGCGGCTCCACCTTCGCGGTGGAATGCCACATCCGCTACCTGCGCGAGATCCACGTCGATGACCCGGTGCGGGTGTCGGTGCTGCTGGTGGCGGCCGACGACAAGCGGCTCCACCTCTTTCAGGAATTGCGTCACGCCACCGACGGCTGGCTGTCTGCGACCTGCGAAGGCATGTCGGTCCACGTCGATATGGCCACGCGCAAGGTCGCGCCGTTTCCCGCCGACGTCCGTGCCCGGATCGCGGGCGTCCTGCGGGCGCACGACGCCTGCCCTCGCCCGAAAGGGCTCGGCCGCAAGATCGGGATGCGCGCGAAATAGCGGGTTCCCCGCGCCGCGGTGGGAAAACCAGGTGTTCCGCCCTATATCTGGTCAAATCCTGCTTCAGGAGTCTCCCCATCACGGGTTCACGGTGCCATCGTGAGCCGGAATTGATTCGCATGACCGAGCCGAACAAACGTCTCCGCCAAGATCTGCCGCGGGATAACCTGCCCGACCACCAGCCGGTGGCCGGCGGTATCGCCGCGCGCGCCCGCGCCGCCGCCGCGCCGCCCTATCTCGCCG
>JBASBO010000315.1:0-2240 GCA_049651165.1 Xanthobacteraceae bacterium
GCGGCGGCCTCACCGGCGTCACGCCGCTGACGCGCTATCGCGACTGGCTCGCGCGCACCGCGCAAGACTGGCGAGCCCGCTGAGCGGGGCGGCGTTAAGCTTTCTTAAAGTCCCGGCATTAGCGTGATCGCGAATCACCGAAAGCGCCCGCATGTTTCGCCTGCTCGCCCTAGCCGCCACCGCGACCGGCCTCGCCGTCACAGCGCAGGCCGCCGATCTGCCGGTGAACAGCCGCCTCGGCGCGATCTTCGCCGCGCCCGCGCCATCGCGCGCACCCGCGCCGCGCGTCGCGGACGACGAATACGAGACGGTGTTCGCGCCGGAAATCGATATTCCGCCGCTGGTCAACGGCTATTACGGCAAGCCGAAATCGTTCCGCTACCGCTCGTACTACGGCACATCGCCAAAGATCATCTTCGGCCGCCTGCCCTACGCCTGCGGCGGCTACGGCTATTGCTGAGGAACCACAAGCGCCTCGTTGCTCCACGATACCGCCGTCATGCGCGGGCTTGACCCGCGCATCCATCACTTCATGATGGATCGCCGGATCAAGTCCGGCGATGACATGCTGTCGCGGCGCGCCGTCAACTCGCGGCGAACTTCATCAGCTTGATGGCGTCGAAATCCTGCACGCCGCCGCCGACCCGCTTGGTGGTGTAGAACAGCACGTAGGGTTTGGCGGAATAGGGATCGCGCAACACCCGCACCCCGGTGCGATCGACGATCAGGTAGCCGCGCCGGAAATCGCCGAACGCGATCGACAGCGAATTGGCCGCCACATCCGGCATGTCCTCGGCCTCGATCAGCGGGAACGTCATCAGCGAGGCGCGCCCGCCCGCCTGCGCCGGCGGCTGCCACAGGTAACCGCCGCCCTCGTCCTTGAACTTGCGGATCGCGCCCTGCGTCTTGCGGTTCATGACGAAAATGCCGTTCTGGCGATAGCCCGCTTTCAGCGCGTAGATCAGATCCACCAGCGCGTCGGAGGGATTCGAATCGGCGAAGCCGCCGGCCTTGCCGCTGGCGATGGTGCCGAGCTTGCCCCATGCCCACGAGCCGTTGGCGACGGTGTCGGATTGCAGAAAACCCTTCGGCTTGTTGCTGCCGTCGCCGTTGACGAAGGCCGCGCCCTCCTGCGTCGCGAACGTCAGTTCGACCTCGGAGGCGATCCATTCGTCGATGTTGACGGCGGCGTCGTCGAGCAGGCTCGCGGTCGCCGCCGGCATGGCGTAAAGCTCCATCGCCGGAAACGACAGCGCGTCGAGCGTCGGCGACGCGGTCTGCGTGCGCGTATCGGTCTCGCCGACCCAGCCAGCCGCCGGTCCCGCGGTCATGAACGGCTTCTTGTAGACGCTGCCGGAAATCTCCCGCACCGAGGCGATGCCGCGGATCGGCGAGATCGCCGACAGCCTGCGCCCGATCTCGTGCTCAAGCTCGGGCGGCACCAGATAGCCGCCGTCGGGATTGCTCCCCACCGACATCGCCTTGGTTTCCAGCGCCCGCAGCCCGCCGGCCTCGCCGGCGCGCACATAGGCGTCGAACGCGCTCTTGTGCTCGCGCGCGCTCGCGTCGGAGGCGAGCCTGCCGCGTCCCTCCAGCGCCGGCCGCGCCTGACGCAGCGCCATCTCGTCCATCCGCCTGGTTTGCTGGTCGAGCGCGGCGTTGATGCGATCGACCTTCTCCTCCAGCAGCACGTCGGCGCGCTTGCGCTCCAGCGCGGCAAGGCGCTCGTCGTTGGCCGCCTTGAAATCCTCGAAGGTGACGCGCAGATCGTCGTAGCCGTCGCGCGCGGCGTAGGCGATGCCGGACTTGTGCTCCGGCGCGGTCTCGGTGATGTCGAAGTCCATGGGGTTCTCCTGGTGATGATGGGTGGTGGTGATGGTGAATGAATGTGCAAGGCCCACGCTGTGTCCCGGACGCGGCGCAGCGCATTCCCAGCGTCGTCCCCGCGCAGGCGGGGACCCATACGCCGTGTCGCCGATGATGCAGGTGGCGCCCGTGATCCCTGATTAACGGTCATGCTGACCGCGACCGTCAGGGGCTATGGGTCCCCGCCTGCGCGGGGACGACGATTTCGTATTGCGCACCAGTTCAACACGACCCAGCCTTTCGCGACGCGACGCCCGCTTCACCTCCGCCGCGCCATGCGCTACAACTCTCCGTAGCGAAACTCGCAGCCGGGCCGCGTCATGCGCTTTCTGATACTTGTCTGGGTCGTACTGGCGGTGGCCGGGGCCGGTGCG
>JBASBO010000316.1:0-4173 GCA_049651165.1 Xanthobacteraceae bacterium
GCCGTGGTCCGCCGCACCGGCCGGCGCGCAAGGCCGGCTCGACGCCCGTTACGAGGTGACGCTGGCCGGGATTCCGGTCGGACGCGGAAGCTGGACCATCGAGATCGCCGACGACCATTATCAGGCGTCGGTCAACGGGGCGACCGTCGGCCTCATCAAGGCGCTGGCCGGCGGCAAGGGCGAAGGCGCGGCGCAGGGACGGATCGTCAACGGCGGGTTCGCGCCGGCATCCTATACCGTGACCACCGAGACCTCGCGGAAGGCCGAAACCATCCGCATGGCGCTCAGCGCCGGCAACATCACCGAGTCCAGCATCACCCCGGAGCCGCCCAGGGATACCGCGCGCATCCCGGTCACCGAGGCGCAGCGGCGCGGCGTCTCCGACCCGATGACCGCCAGCATGATCCGCGTGGCCGGCAACGGCAATCCGGTCAGCCCCGAGGCGTGCAACGCGGCGACGGCGGTTTTCGACGGCCGGATGCGCTACGACCTCAAGCTGACCTATAGGCGGATGGACACCGTCAAGGCCGAGGAGGGTTATCAGGGGCCGGCCGTGGTCTGCGCCATCGCCTTCACCCCCGTCTCCGGCTATGTGCCGGACCGCGCCGCCATCAAGTATCTCGCCGCCCAGCGCGCGATGGAGGTGTGGCTGGTGCCGATCGCCGGCACCCGGGTACTGGTTCCGTTCAAGGTGTCGATCCCGACCCCGCTCGGCCACGGCGTGCTGGTCGCGACCCAGTTCAACGCCGCCGCAGCGGCTCGGCCGCCCGCCGCGGCCGCAGCAAGGTAAAATCCGGGCGCGAGGCTGCCTCCGGTTTGCCGCAAGAATCCCGTTGACTCCTGGCGCGATCCCGTCCCGCATGGCTGTTCATTTTTACGCCGCGTCCCTATCTCTCATCCGACGGGAATGCTCTTGATGTAGTTGCTCACGTTGCGTCGATACGCGAGATGTTGCGGTCGCCCTGTCCTGAGCGGCGCGAGTCAGCGATTCGGGCGCGATTCGTTCCGGACTCGTTCCAAAGCTTAAGCCGCGGCCTTGCGAGCGTCGCATTGTGAAACAGGTTCGGCGTTTTCGCGCACCCGCGCGTTTTCGAAAGCCTTGCTGGAAGTCCTGAAAATATGGCTGTTTCGTCTCGTTCGCCGTTCTCGACGCCTGACTTCGACCGTGCGCCCGGCAGCGGCGTCACCGCGATCCTCGGCCCCACCAACACCGGCAAGACGCATCTGGCGATCGAGCGGATGCTGGCGCATTCGTCCGGCCTGATCGGATTGCCGCTGCGGCTGTTGGCGCGCGAGGTCTACAACAAGATCGCCGCGCGCGCCGGCGCCGACGCGGTGGCGCTGATTACCGGCGAGGAGAAGATCAAGCCGCCGCGGCCGCGCTTCTGGGTGTCGACGGTGGAAGCGATGCCGCGCGACATCGACGTGTCGTTTCTCGCCGTCGATGAAATCCAGATCGCTGCCGATCTCGAACGCGGCCACGTCTTCACCGATCGCATCCTCAATCGTCGCGGCCGCGACGAGACGTTGTTACTTGGCGCGGCGACGATGCGGCCGGTGATCGAGAAACTGTTGCCCGGCGCCAACATGCTGACGCGGCCGCGCCTGTCGCAACTCGACTACGCCGGCGACCGCAAGCTGACGCGGCAGCCGCGCCGCACCGCGATCGTCGCTTTCTCCGCCGATGAAGTCTACGCCATCGCCGAACTGATCCGCCGCCAGCACGGCGGCGCGGCGGTAGTGCTCGGATCGCTGTCGCCGCGCACGCGCAACGCGCAGGTGGCGTTGTTCGAATCCGGCGACGTCGATTACCTCGTCGCCACCGACGCCATCGGCATGGGTCTCAATCTCGACGTCGATCACGTCGCTTTCGCGTCGGACCGCAAGTTCGACGGCTATCAGTTTCGCCGCCTGACGCCGGCCGAGTTCGCACAGATCGCCGGCCGCGCCGGCCGCGCCACCCGCAATGGCACCTTCGGCACCACCGGCCGCTGCGCGCCGTTCGAACCCGAACTGGTCGATGCGTTGCAGAACCACGCCTTCGACAGCGTCAAGACATTGCAATGGCGCAACGCGCGGCTCGATTTCAGTTCGCTCGACGCGCTTCAGGTGTCGCTGGCGCTGACGCCGGACCACGGCGCGCTGACCCGCGCACCGGTCGCCGAGGATCTGCGCGTGCTCGATCACGCCGCCCGCGACGCCGACGTGCGCGACATGGCGCGGGGCGCGGCGGCGGTGGAGCGGCTGTGGGAGACGTGCCAGGTTCCGGACTATCGCAAGCTGTCGCCGGCCGCCCATGCCGAACTCGTGACGACGCTCTATGCGTTCCTGATGCGCGGCGGCCGGATCCCGGACGACTGGTTCGCGGCGCAAATTGCGTTAGCCGACCGGATCGATGGCGGCATCGACACGTTATCGGGGCGCATTGCCCAGATCCGGACCTGGACCTTTGTGGCAAATCGTCCCGATTGGCTGGCCGATCCGCTCCATTGGCAGGGAATTTCGCATGAAGTCGAAAATAAACTGTCCGACGCCCTGCACGAACGGCTAACTCAGCGTTTCGTTGATCGCCGGACCAGTGTATTGATGCGCCGCTTGCGGGAAAACACCATGCTGAACACGGAAATCGGAAAGACCGGCGAAGTGATCGTGGAGGGCCATGCGATCGGCCGCCTCGACGGATTCATGTTCGCGCCGGACGCGACGGAAGCGGGGTCGGAAGCCAAGGCGTTGCAGGCGGCCGCGCAGAAGGCGCTGGCCGGCGAAATCGACGCCCGCGCCGCCAAACTGTCGCAGGCCCCCGACGATCAGTTCGTGCTGGCGTCCGACGGCACGCTGCGCTGGACCGGCGACGCCGTCGCCAAGGTGACGGCAGGCGAGGACGCGCTGCATCCGCGCATCCGCATCCTGGCCGACGAGCGCCTGAGCGGCGCGCCGCGCGAGGCGGTGCAGGCCCGGCTCGATCTGTGGCTCAAGACCCATGTCGAGAAGCTGCTCGGCCCGCTGTTCGAACTGGTGAAAGCCGAGGACATCACCGGCATCGCGCGCGGCATCGCGTTTCAGTTGAGCGAGGCGCTCGGCGTGCTGGAGCGCGCCAAGGTCGCAAGCGAGGTCAAGGACCTCGATCAGGCGGCGCGGGCGATCCTGCGCAAATACGGCGTGCGGTTCGGAGCCTATCATCTCTATGTGCCGGCGCTGCTGAAGCCGGCGGCGCGCGCGCTGGCGTCGCAACTCTGGGCGCACAAGCAGGACAACGTCGATCTCGGCGCGCTGCTCGGCGCGCAGCATCTGGCCGGCAGCGGCCGCACCTCGTTTCCGGTCGACAAGGCGCTGGAGCGCGATGCCTATCGCGTGCTGGGCTATCGCCAATGCGGCGAACGCGCGGTGCGCGTCGATATTCTGGAACGGCTGGCCGACCTGATCCGCCCGGCGCTGGCGTGGCGCGAGGGCTCAGTGATGCCGAAGCCGCCCGGCGCGTTCGATGGCCGCGGCTTCGTGGTGACGCAGGCGATGACCTCGCTGACCGGCTCGGCCGGCGAGGACTTTGCCGCGATCCTGCGCGCGCTCGGCTATCGCATGGAGTTGCGGCCACCGCTGCCGCCGACACCCGAAGTCGCGCCGGAGCCGGCGGCTGAAGCCGTGCCGGACACGACAGGCGACGCTACGGATTCGACCGCCGCAGACGCCGAGCCGGCATCGGAGACGGATGCCGCTGCTGTCGTGGCGGCGGAGGACACGCAGCCCGAAACGACGGCGCAATCGGTCGAGCCGCCGGAATCCGCCGATCGGCAGAACGACATGCCACCCGCTGAAGCGGTTGCGACAGAGACTGCACCGGCTGCCGCCGCCGGTAATGAGACGGCCGCCGATGCGACGTCCTCGGATGTTGTGGCGACGTCGGACGCTAATGCGACAACGCCGGATGCGGCCATGCCAGAATTGGCCGCTGAACCCGCCACCGAGGCGGCATCGTCTCAGGATGCGGTTCCGGCCGATACCACAGGCGAGGCGGCGGTTGCGGCGGAAGCCGCGCCGGCTGAGTCAGCAGAGCCGGCAGCACCGGCGATGGTCGAGGTGTGGCGGCCCGGCGGCCGCTCCGAGGATCGCCGTCCGCGTCACGAGCGGCATCGCCATCGTCCGTCCCACCGTCCGCATCAGGGCGCGCAATCCGCC
>JBASBO010000317.1:0-2594 GCA_049651165.1 Xanthobacteraceae bacterium
GCGCGGGTGAGGTTGCGCACGCTCACCACCGCGCCGCCGCGCAGGATATCGAGCCGTGCGCCGTCGCGGTGATAGCGCACGCTCTCGCTGACGCCGTCGGCCTTGATCCGGATCGTCTCGCCGTCGAGCCCGGCAATGGCGATACGGCGGCCCTCGCCGTTCATCCCGGCGACGTAGTCGCCCTCGCGGGTGCGCGCCACCTCGATCGCACGAGTTTCGCCGTCGATCGCAAACTGCATCGGCATCGGGAACGTCGTGGCCAGCGAGCGGCCGGCGCGCCATGACGGCGCGTTCGGATCGGTGACGTAAAGCAACAGCGCCGCCAGCACGTCGTCCGGTACACCGGCGGCGGCCGGCCGCGCCAGCAGATCATCGATGTGGCGGCCGATGAACGCGGTGGTCGCGCCGCCCTGCGCGAACACATCGTGACGCAGGCAGGCGGTGAGAAATTCCTGGTTGGTGGTGACGCCGAACGCCACCGTCTGCTCCAGGCCGTGGATCAGCCGCCGCCGCGCTTCCTCGCGGCTGTCGCCGGAGGCGATCACTTTGGCGATCATCGAATCGTAGAACGGCGGAATCTCGACGCCGGAATAAAGCGCGTGCTCGACCCGCAGATGCGCCGCCGGCCGCCATTGCACCATCCGGCCCGACTGCGGCATGAAGCCGTGGCGAGCGTCCTCCGAGCACAGCCGCACCTCGATGGCGTGGCCGGAGAAGCGGATATCGTCCTGCCTCAGCGTCAGCGGCTCGCCGCTGGCGATGCGCAGTTGCAGTTCGACCAGATCGAGGCCGGTGATGGCTTCGGTCACCGGGTGCTCGACCTGAAGCCGGGTGTTCATCTCCATGAAGTAGAAATGGCCCGCGCCGTCGAGCAGGAATTCCAGCGTGCCCGCGCCCTCGTAGCCGATGGCCTTGACCGCCTTCACCGCGATCTCGCCCATCCGCGCCCGCAGTTCCGGCGACACCGCCGGCGACGGCGCCTCCTCGATCAGCTTCTGATGGCGGCGCTGCACCGAGCAGTCGCGCTCGCCGAGATGGATGGCGTTGCCGTAGCGGTCGCCGAACACCTGGATTTCGATGTGGCGCGGATCGACGATGGCGCGCTCAAGGATCACCGTGGGATCGCCGAACGCGCCCTGCGCCTCGGAGCGGGCGCTGCGCAGGTGATCCGGGAACGCCGCGGCGCTGTCCACCAGCCGCATCCCGCGGCCGCCGCCGCCGGCCACGGCTTTAATCATCACCGGGAAACCGATGCGCGCCGCCTCATCCGCCATCGTCGCGTCGGACTGGTCCTCGCCCTGATAGCCCGGCACGCAGGGCACGCCGGCGTCCTGCATGATCGCCTTGGCACCGGCCTTGTTGCCCATCGACTCGATGGCCTGCGGCGACGGGCCGATGAACACCAGCCCGGCCTCGCGGCAGGCAGCCGCGAAATCCTCGTTCTCGGCAAGGAAACCGTAACCGGGATGGATCGCATCCGCGCCGGTCGCCTTGGCCGCGGCGACGATGGCGTCGATGCGCAGATACGACTGCGCCGGCAGCGGCTCGCCGATCCGCACCGCCTGATCGGCGGCGCGAACGTGCGGCGCGTCGGCGTCGGCGTCGGAATAGACCGCGACGGTTGCGAAGCCGAGACGGCGCGCGGTGCGCATGACGCGCAACGCGATCTCGCCGCGATTGGCGACCAGGATTTTACGGAACGGCGTCAACTTCAAGGTGCGATCCCCACTCATGGCCGCGCCACCGAGAACTGCATCGGACGGGGCGCGCGGGCATCGCCCTCGCGGCAGATCGCCATCACCTCGGCCAGCACCGCGCGGGTGTCGCGCGGATCGATGACGCCGTCGTCGAGCACGCGGGCGGAGGTGGAGAACACATCCATCTGGCCGTCGAACACGGCGGTGATCTTGGCTTTCATCGCATCCAGCTTGTCGCGCTCGACCGGCTTGCCCTTGCGGAGCGCGGCGGCCTCGGTGACGATGGCCATGGTTTCGGCGGCCTGCTCGCCGCCCATCACCGCGGTCTTGGCGTTGGGCCAGGAGAAGCAGAAACGCGGATGGAAGCCGCGCCCGCACATGCCGTAATTGCCGGCGCCGAACGAGGCCCCGCAATAGATGGTGATCTGCGGCACGGTGGCGCTGGTCACCGCCTGGATCATCTTCGATCCGTGCTTGATCATGCCGCCTTCCTCATAAGCCTTTCCGACCATGTAGCCGGTGGTGTTGTTGAGATAGAGCAGCGGCGTGTTCGCCTGACAGCACAACTGGATGAAGTGCGTCGCCTTGTTGGCGCCGTTGGGGTCCAGCGGTCCGTTGTTGGTGATGATGCCGATGGTGTGGCCCTCGATGCGCGCCTGCCCGCACACCGTCGCCGGGCCGTAATCCGGGCTGAACTCGACGAAGTCGGAATCGTCGACGATGCGCGCGATCGCCTGACGCATGTCCACCGGCCGCTTGTGGTCCATCGGCATGATGCCGAGCAGTTCCTCGGCATCGTAGCGCGGCGGCAGCGCGGCGGCGCGGCGCGGATCGGCCCCCGGCCGGTCCCAGTCGAACCCGGCGACGATGTCGCGGGCGATGCGCAAGGCGTCACGG
>JBASBO010000318.1:0-4736 GCA_049651165.1 Xanthobacteraceae bacterium
AAGCCGCCCAGGGCGAGGTTTGTCAGGCCGCCAACGACAACGGCGGCGGTCAGGTGGTGGTGTCCGGCGCGAAGGCGGCGGTCGAGCGGGCGACCGAGATCGCCAAGGGCAAGGGCGCCAAGCGCGCGATGCTGCTGCCGGTGTCCGCGCCTTTCCATTGCCGCCTGATGCAGCCGGCGGCGGACGTGATGGCCGAGGCGCTCGCCGGCGTGACGGTGAGCCCTCCGGCGGTGCCGCTGGTGTCGAACGTGCTGGCGGCACCGATCACCGATCCGGAGGAGATTCGCAAACGCCTCGTCGAGCAGGTCACCGGCACCGTGCGCTGGCGCGAATCCGTTGCCTGGATGGCCGGGCAGGGCGTGACGCATTTTCTGGAGATCGGCGCCGGCAAGGTGCTGAGCGGGCTGGTCAAGCGCATTGCCGCCGGCGCGGTCGGCGTCGCCGTCGGCGGCCCCAACGATATCGCGGCGGCAAAGGATGCTCTGGCTGCCGCGCGCGGCGCATGAAACCGGCCGCACAGGCGGCGCAAGGAGACACGGATGTTCGATCTGACTGGCAGGACCGCGCTCGTCACCGGGGCGAGCGGCGGCATCGGCGGCGCCATCGCGAGAGCGCTGCACGCGCAGGGCGCGACGGTTACGGTATCCGGAACGCGCCGCGAGCAGATTGACACGCTCGCCGGCGCGCTCGGCGAGCGCGCTCATGTGCTGCCGTGCAATCTGTCCGACAGCGGCGAGGTCGAGGCGCTGGTCCCCGCCGCCGAGAAGGCGATGGGGCAGGTCGATATCCTGATCTGCAACGCCGGCATCACCCGCGACAACCTGTTCGTGCAGTTGCGCGACGAGGATTGGGACGATGTCATCAGGATCAACCTGACCGCGACGTTCCGGCTGGCGCGAGCTGCGACCAAGCTGATGATGCGCAAGCGCTTCGGCCGCATCATCGCGATCACGTCGGTGGTCGGCGTCACCGGCAATCCGGGGCAGGGCAACTATACCGCCTCAAAAGCCGGCCTCATCGGAATGATGAAAACGCTGGGGGCGGAATATGCGAAGCGCAATGTGACTGCCAACTGCATCGCGCCGGGTTTCATCGCGACGCCGATGACCGACGTGCTCAACGACAAGCAGCGCGAGGCGATTCTCGCAAAGGTTCCAGCAGGCCGATTGGGATCGCCCGAGGACATCGCCGCGGCGGCGGTCTATCTCGCCTCCAATGAAGCCGCCTATGTCACCGGCCAAACCATTCACGTCAATGGTGGAATGGCGATGATCTGACGCCGCTGCCGGTCGTCGGACGGTTTCACGGCGTATGGCCGGGGTTTGTAGTCAAGGCTTGGGAAGTATGGTAACCGGACCCCCTCCGGGCGGGCAAAGAAGCCATTGCACGATTCCGAAACCATGTATATTGGCGTTGCCGGACCCGGCGTCGTTCGCCGGGTTCTTCAGCGCCGGTTCTTGGGTTGCGGCGGAGACAGGAGCCGCGGAGCGCGGCGACGACGGGATCTAACGAGTTAGCCACCACGACGGCTCGTATCGCCATGCGGTCGGGTCCAATTGAACAAGCACGAGGTTGAACGATGAGCGAGATTGGCGAGCGGGTTAAGAAGATCGTGGTGGAGCACCTCGGTGTCGAACCCGAAAAGGTGGTCGACAACGCGAGCTTCATTGATGATCTCGGCGCTGACAGTCTGGACACCGTTGAATTGGTGATGGCGTTCGAGGAGGAATTCGGCTGCGAAATCCCCGACGACGCGGCGGAAACCATTCTCACCGTCGGTGACGCCACCAAGTTCCTCGAAAAGAACGCGAAAAGCTGACGCTCGTCGCGGAGGTGCCGATGAAGCCGGACGGGTCGTGATGATGCGATCCACCGGCTTCTTGCTGTTGCATTGTATCGTTTGGTTGGAGTGCGGAAGATGAGGCGTGTTGTCGTCACCGGCCTTGGCATGGTTTCGCCGCTTGGCTGTGGCGTCGAGCCGACCTGGAAACGCATTCTCAACGGCGACAGCGGTGCGCGAAAGATCGATACGTTCGACGTCTCCGATCTCACCAGCCGCATCGCCTGCATGGTGCCGCGGGGCGATGGCAGCGACGGCACCTTCAACGCCGATCAATGGATGGAGCCGAAAGAGCAGCGCAAGGTCGATGATTTCATCATCTTCGCGATGTGCGCGGCGCGTCAGGCGCTGGACGACGCCGACTGGCATCCCGCGACCGAGGAAGATCGCTGCGCGACCGGGACTCTGATCGGTTCCGGCATCGGCGGCCTGTCCGGCATCGCCGACGCGGCGGTGCTGGTGAAGGAGCGGGGGCCGCGCCGCCTGTCGCCTTTCTTCATTCCCGGACGCCTCATCAATCTGGCGTCGGGCTACGTCTCGATCGAGCATGGCCTGAAGGGGCCGAACCATTCGGTGGTGACGGCGTGCTCGACGGGCGCGCACGCCATCGGCGACGCCAGCCGCCTGATCGCGCTCGGCGACGCCGACGTGATGGTCGCCGGCGGCACCGAATCGCCGATTTGCCGCCTCGCGGTGGCTGGCTTCTGCGCGGTGCGCGCGCTGTCCACCGGCTTCAACGACACTCCCGAGAAGGCGTCGCGCCCCTACGACAAGGACCGCGACGGCTTCGTGATCGGCGAGGGAGCGGGCATCGTCGTGCTGGAGGAATACGAGCACGCGCGCAAGCGCGGCGCGAAGATCTACGCCGAAATCATCGGCTACGGCCTGTCCGGCGACGCCTATCATATCACCGCGCCCTCGCCCGAGGGCGACGGCGCGTTCCGCTGCATGAGCGCGGCGCTGAAGCGCGCCGGCATCGGTGCCGCCGATATCGATTACATCAACGCCCACGGCACCTCGACGCCGCTCGGCGACGAGATCGAACTTGGCGCGGCGCAGCGGCTTTTGGGCGATGCGGCTTCCAAGGTGTCGATGTCGTCGACCAAGTCGGCGACCGGCCATCTGCTCGGCGCGGCCGGCGCCATCGAGGCGATTTTCTCGATTCTCGCGATTCGCGACAACGTCGCGCCGCCGACCATCAACCTCGATACGCCCTCGGTCGAAACCGCTATCGATCTGGTGCCGTGGAAGGCGCGGCCGCGCAAGATCGACATCGCGCTGTCGAATTCGTTCGGCTTCGGCGGCACCAACGCTTCGGTTATCATGCGGCGCGTGGCGAATTGATCGGCCGCCGCCGCGCGTTCCTCCGTTTCGCCGTATTCAACCGGGAATCCTGTTGGCCGTTTGCGCCGCGCGGTCGCGATGCTGTTCGGACGATGACGGGCCGCCTCACGATAGCCGCCCGGATGATCGGAGCGGATCGAACCTGAAAAGCAGGACGGAGCGACTATAAGTCACCAAGTCACCGGTCATGGCATCGCCTGAAACGGCTTCGCGCTGTCCGGCCATGCGGTCTAAAGTCTTTCACTGTTTCATGGAAACAATGAAAGACTCTAGATTCTTGATTTGACGCGTTTTCTTCACGCGAACCGGATTCCACTTCGCTTGAAAACGCTTTAATGCTGATCACGCCATGACGTTATGATCGAGCCGACGGGATACCAGTCTGCATGAGTGAGAGATCACCCATTTCACCCCGGAGTCCTCGCGCCGCGCTGGAGCCGGAGCAGGTGCCGCCGCCGCCCAAGCGCTCGGATCGCGCCCGCAATCCGTTCGTCGTGGTCGGCAATGCGATCATTACGCTGCTGCTGCTGGCGATGATTGGCGGCGGCGGGCTGTATATCTACGGCAAGCAGAAGATCGAGGCTCCAGGGCCGCTCGCACAGGACAAGGTCGTCAACATTCCGCAGCGCTCCGGCATGTCGGACATCGCCGACATCTTGCAGCGCGAGGGCGTGATCGACAACAACCGCTGGGCGTTCATCGGCGGCGTGTTTGCGCTGAAGGCGCGCTCCGATCTCAAGCCCGGCGAATATTTGTTCGCGAAAAACGCCAGCCTCCGCGACGTCATCGGCACCATGGTCGAGGGCAAGGTGGTGCAGCATTCCGTCACCATTCCCGAGGGCCTGACCTCGGAGCAGATCGTGGCGCGGATCACCGATAACGACATCTTCTCCGGCGCTGTCCACGCGATCCCGGCCGAAGGCTCGCTGCTGCCGGAAACCTACAAGTTTCCGCGCGGCGCGCCCCGCGATCAGGTGATTAACCGGATGCAGCAGGCGCAGCGCCGCGCGCTCGCCGACGTATGGGAGCGTCGCAATCGCGACCTTCCGCTGAAGTCGCCCGAGCAACTGGTGACGCTAGCCTCGATCGTCGAGAAGGAAACCGGCAAGCCGGACGAGCGCAGCCGGGTTGCCGCGGTGTTCGTCAACCGGTTGCAGAAGAAGATGAAGTTGCAGTCCGACCCGACCATCATCTATGGCCTTGTCGGCGGCAAGGGGACGCTGGGCCGTCCGATCAAGCGCAGCGAGATCCAGCAGCCGTCGCCCTACAACACTTACGTGATCGACGGCCTGCCGCCGGGGCCGATCGCCAATCCCGGCCGCGCTTCGCTGGAAGCCACCGCCAATCCGGCCCGCACGCGCGATCTGTTCTTCGTCGCCGACGGCACCGGCGGTCACGCCTTCACCGAAACCTACGATCAGCACCAGAAGAACGTGATGCGGCTGCGGGTGCACGAGAAGCAGATTCAGAACGACACCGTCGAGCCGCCGGACGAACCCTCGACCGGCTCGTCCGCGCCGGATGCCGGCGGCGAGCCGGCGCAGGCGGAGCC
>JBASBO010000319.1:0-1746 GCA_049651165.1 Xanthobacteraceae bacterium
GTCGGCGCGGGCATGATGCGTGCTTGCCGCAGAGAGCGACAGCGCGACGGCGAGCGCCGCCGGCCACGCCGTCGCGCATCGCATCGTCTTGCGCATTCCGTTCAATGGAAAAATCGCAGTTGCCGCCGTGCGCGCGGCGCATCGCGGCCGGGTTGGCGATGACGCGGTGACGGGTTGCCGGTTGGGAGGCGTTGCGTCATGATCGGTTCCATGGCCCCCGGGATGCTTGCGGCAACACGATCGCACGTCAAGCGGGGCGCAAGGGGGAGTTCATGATGAAATCGATTTTGTCAGGCGTCGTGTCAGGTGCGGTGGCGCTGGTGCTTGCGCTGCCGGGGACCGCCGCGCTGGCGCAGAGCAAGCCGCCGTTGAAGCTCGGCGCCATTCTCGACATGTCGGGCCTCTACGCCGACATCACCGGCGCCGGCAGCGAGACCGCGGCGAAGATGGCGGCGGAGGATTTCGGCGGCGAGGTGCTCGGCCGCAAGATCGAGATCATCGCCGCCGATCACCTCAACAAGGCCGATCTCGCCGGCAACATCGCGCGCGACATGCTGGACAATCAGGGCGTCGAGATGATCTTCGACGTCGCCGCCTCGGCCCCGGCGCTGGCCGCGCTCGAAGTCGCCAAGGCGCGCAGCAAGATCGTCATGTTCAGCGGCCCCGGCTCGATCCGCCTCACCAACGAAGCCTGCACGCCCTACAGCGTGCATTACGTCTACGACACCTATGCGCTGGCCAACGTCGCCGGCCTCGCCACCGTCAAGCGCGGGCTGGATAGCTGGTTCTTCATCACCGCCGATTATTCCTTCGGCCACGATCTTGAGAAGGACACCACCAACGTCATCACCAAGTTCGGCGGCAAGGTGCTGGGCAGCGTGCGCCACCCGACCAACACGCCGGACTTCTCCTCCTATCTGTTGCAGGCGCAAGCCTCCAAGGCCAAGGTGATCGGCCTCGCCAATGCCGGCGGCGACACCATCAACGTCATCAAGCAGGCGGCGGAATTCGGTCTGACCAAGAGCGGACAGAAACTCGCGCCGCTGCTCGCCTATATCACCGACATCGACAGCGTCGGCCTGCAAACGGCGCAGGGCCTGCTGCTGGCGGAAGCGTTCTACTGGGACATGAACGACGAGACGCGCGCCTTCTCGAAGCGCTTCATGGAGCGCATCAAGCGCGTGCCGACCTCGTCGCAGGCCGGGGTCTATTCCTCCGTGCTGCATTACCTGAAAGCGGTGAAGCAGGTCGGCACCACCGACTCCGCCGCCGTCATGAAGGCCATGAAGGAGATGCCGATCAACGACATGTTCGCCAAGAACGGCAAGATCCGCGAGGACGGCCGCATGGTCCACGACATGTATCTGTTCGAGGTCAAGACGCCGGCGGAATCCAAGGGGCGCTGGGACGACTACAAGCTGCTGGCCACCGTGCCGGGCGACGAGGCGTTCCAGTCGCTGTCGCAATCGCGCTGCCCGCTGGTGAAGAAGTAGCGCGCGGCCAAAGACAACATAACCCGGCCAATGAACAGGGGTGCCACCGGATGAACGACATCGTCCTGCAAGAGCTTGATCGCGGTCTCCTGACCATCACCATGAACCGGCCCGAGCGCCGCAACGCGCTCAACCCGGAAATGGTGGCGGGGCTGGTGGAGGCGGCGCGGCGCGCCGCCGACGACCCCGAGGTTCGCGCCGTGCTGCTCAAGGGCGCGGGCGGCACCTTCTGCGTCGGCGGCGACGTCAAGGC
>JBASBO010000320.1:0-2138 GCA_049651165.1 Xanthobacteraceae bacterium
CCGCCGTCCTCCGCCACTGGGCACGGCAGGCGGCGGCGTCGGGGCCGGTTCCGGCGGTCAGGGGCTGATTCGCGCCTTGCCGGGCGCTGCCGCAGGCGGTAACCCGTCGCCATGGGAAAACGACTGATTCCACCGGAGCCGGCGGACATCGAGGACGTCGCGTTACGCACGGCGCTTGAGGAACGCTACCTCGCTTATGCGCTGTCCACCATCATGCACCGGGCCTTGCCCGATGCGCGCGACGGGCTGAAGCCGGTTCACCGCCGCATCCTTTACGGCATGCGGCTGTTGCGGCTCGACCCCGGCACGCCGTTCAAGAAGTCCGCCAAGATCGTCGGCGACGTGATGGGCTCGTTCCATCCGCACGGCGATCAGGCGATCTACGACGCCATGGTGCGACTGGCGCAGGATTTCGCCTCGCGCTATCCGCTGGTGGACGGGCAGGGCAACTTCGGCAACATCGACGGCGATAACGCGGCGGCCTATCGCTACACCGAAGCGCGCATGACCGATGTCGCGCGGCTGCTGCTGGAGGGCATCGACGAGGACGGCGTCGAGTTCCGCGCCAATTACGACGGCCAATCGAAAGAGCCGGTGGTGCTGCCCGGCGGCTTCCCGAACCTGCTCGCCAACGGCGCGCAGGGCATCGCCGTCGGCATGGCCACCGCGATCCCGCCGCACAACGCGGCTGAGTTGTGCGACGCCGCGCTGCACCTGATCGACAAGCCGGACGCCAAATCGCGCGCGCTGCTGAAATGGGTGAAGGGGCCGGACTTCCCGACCGGCGGCATCATCGTTGATTCCAAGGAAAGCATCGCGGAAGCCTACGCCACCGGGCGCGGCGCGTTCCGCACCCGCGCCAGATGGCATCAGGAGGAAGGCGCGCGCGGCACCTGGGTTGTCGTCGTCACAGAGATTCCGTGGCTGGTGCAGAAGTCGCGGCTGATCGAGAAGATCGCCGAACTGCTCAACGCCAAAAAGCTGCCGCTGGTCGACGACATCCGCGATGAGTCGGCGGAAGACATCCGCATCGTCATCGAGCCGAAGTCGCGCAACGTCGATCCCGAACTGATGATGGAATCGCTGTTCAAGCTCACCGAGCTTGAGAGCCGGATTTCGCTCAACCTCAACGTGCTGGTGAAGGGCCGTATCCCCAAGGTGGTCGGTTTGGACGAAGCCTTGCGTGAATGGCTCGATCACCTGCGCGACGTGCTGCTGCGGCGCTCGAACTACCGCAAGGCGCAGATCGAGCACCGGCTTGAAGTGCTGGGCGGTTATCTGGTCGCCTATCTGAATATCGACGAGGTCATCAGGATCATCCGCACCGAGGACGAGCCGAAACCCGCCTTGATGAAGGCGTTCAAGCTCACCGAGGTTCAGGCCGACGCCATCCTCAACATGCGGCTGCGCTCCTTGCGCAAGCTGGAGGAGATGGAGATCCGCACCGAGGACAAGAATCTCCGTAGCGAGTTGAAGGGCATCAACGCGGTGCTGGGCTCAGAGTCCGAGCAGTGGAAGAAGGTGGCCGAGCAGGTGCGCAAGGTGCGCGAGATGTTCGGGCCGAAGACCCCGCTCGGCAAGCGCCGCACCACCTTCGCCGACGCCCCCGAGCACGACCTCGCGGCGATCGAGGAAGCCTTCGTCGAGCGCGAGCCGGTGACGGTGGTGCTGTCCGACAAGGGCTGGGTGCGCACGCTGAAAGGCCACGTCGAGGACCTGTCGAACCTGACGTTCAAGTCCGACGACCGCCTCGGCTTTTCGTTCTTCGCCGAAACCACCTCGAAGATCCTGCTGCTCGCCACCAACGGCCGGTTCTATTCGCTGGATGTCGCGAAACTGCCGGGCGGGCGTGGTCATGGCGAGCCGATCCGCATGTTCATCGACATGGAGCAGGACGCGGCGGTCGTGTCGATGTTCGTCAATACCGGCGGCCGCAAGTTCCTGATCGCCAGCCACGACGGGCAAGGTTTTGTGGTCAACGAGGACGATTGCGTCGGCACCACGCGCAAGGGCAAGCAGGTGCTCAACGTCGAGATGCCGAACGAGGCGCGAGCGCTGGCGACGGTCGCCGGCGACACCGTGGCGGTGATCGGCGAGAACCGCAAGCTGCTGATCTTCCCGCTCGATCAGGTGCCGGA
>JBASBO010000321.1:0-2641 GCA_049651165.1 Xanthobacteraceae bacterium
GGCTCCGCCGGTGTCGCCGCGCCGGCGCGGCGCGCGGCATCTGCGTCAGGCGCGGAAGATCGTCAGGCCGAGGATCAGCAGCACCACGAAGATCACCACGAAGATGTAGAACAGGACGCGGGCGATGTCGGCCGACGCCGCCGAGACGCCGGTGAAGCCGAAAAAGCCGGCGATGATCGACACCACCAGAAAAATCAGGGCCCACTTGAGAATGCTCATCTGTTGCTCTCCGTAAACCTCATGCGATAACACTTTCGCGCCGCCAGGGTTCCCGCGGACCCGCCGCAGCCGCGTTCCGTTCGCATCGCGCACAGCCGGAGACTGCATGAAGTCGATCGCCCATCCGGCTCCCGACGAGACGACCGAAGCCGCCCCCGAATCCGCGCGGCAAGCGCACGGCCGCAACCTGTCGCTCGACCGCGCGCGCACCTTCCTCACCGTCATCGTGGTGATCCACCACGCGGTGATTCCCTATACGTATTTCGGCCATACCGACCCGAAGTCGTGGCTCGGCTTCGACATGATCGTGCTCGCCACCGACAGCTTCTTCATGGCGATGTTCTTCTTCCTGTCTGGGCTGTTCGTGTGGCCGAGCCTCGCCCGCCGCGTGCCCGGAGTCTTCACATACGATCGCCTGCTGCGGCTGGGACTGCCGTTCGCCGTCGCCGCGCTGACCGTGATCCCGATCGCCTATTACGCGCTGGCGCTGCGCGAAAACCCCGACCTGCGGTTCGGTGCGTTCTGGTGGAACATGGTCACCGTGGGGCCATGGCCGAGCGGGCCGGTATGGTTCGTCTGGGTGCTTCTGGTGTTCGACCTCGCCGCCGGCGCGCTCTACCGCATCAGTTCGAACGCGCTGAACTGGATCAACCGGCTGTCGCTGCGCGGCTTCGATCAACCCGCGCTGTTTTTCGCCGTGCTGGCGGGCGTCACCGCGCTCGCCTACGTGCCGATGCGCGTGATCTTCGGCCCAACCCACTGGCTCGAGTTCGGTCCGTTCTCGGTGCAGACCAGCCGGGTGTTTCTCTACGCGCTGTATTTCTTCATCGGCGCGGGGATCGGTGTCGGCAGTTTCAGCAAAGGCGTGCTGTCGGTGGACGGGCGGCTGGCGAAATCCGGCTGGGGCTGGGCCGTCGTCACGCTGATCCCCTATGCCGGGCTCTGGGGCCTGATCGTCATCAAGCGCGAAGTCCTCGGCAATCCGGATACGTTGCCGATGTGGTACGAGGCTGCCTACGGCGTGCTGTTCGTGATCTTCAGCGCGGCGATGATGTTCACGATCCTCGCCTTCTTCCTGCGCTTCAAGCGCGACGGCCGCAGCATCCTCGATCCGATGCAGCACGACGCCTACGGCATCTTCCTGGTGCATTATGCGTTCGTGCTGTGGGTGCAGTACGCGATGCTCGATCTCGACTGGCCGGCGGTCGTCAAGGCGCTGGCGGCGTTCGTCGCGACGATAGCGCTGAGCTGGATCGCGACGCGGCTGTTGCGGAAGATACCGGGATCGCAGCGGGTGTTGTGAAGGGATAACGCCGCGACACGAAATGTCGTCCCTGCGCAGGCAGAGACCCATACGCCGCAGCGGTTCGGCTCCGTCAACCAGGGTGGGATTACTTAAAACAACCAGCGTCGGGGGTTATGGGTTCCCGCCTGCGCGGGGACGACGGGGAGGTTGTTTGATCGCCCCTCAAACCTTCCCCGCCATGTAGTTTGGCAGCCAGCTTTCGAACGCAGCCCGCAGCGCGTCGATCTTGACCGGCGCTTCGCCGGCGATGGCGATGGCGTCGCCGCCGGTCTTGCCGATCTGCGCGACCGGTACCTCGACCGCCTTCAGCTTGCTGAGCACGCCGAGCAGGTCGGCGTCGCGCACCGTCACCACGTAGCGCGCCTGATCCTCGCCGAACCAGTAGCCATGCGGCACCAACTCAGTCGGCGCGGCGTCGAGCAGCGCGCCGACATTGCCGGCCATCGCCATCTCCGCCAGCGCCACCAGCAGGCCGCCGTCGGAGAGGTCGTGCGCGGCGGTGGCGGTGCCGGCGTGAATCATGCCGCGCACGGCGTCGCCGTTGCGGCGCTCGGCGGTGAGATCGACCGGCGGCGGCGCGCCCTCCTCGCGGCCGCAGATATCGCGCAGGTAAACCGACTGGCCGAGCCAACCCCGGGTTTCGCCGATCAGCAGGATCGTCTCGCCCTCGGCCTTGAACGCCAGCGTCGCCGACCTGGTGAAATCGTCGAGCAGCCCGACGCCGCCGATCGAGGGCGTCGGCAGAATGCCGCGCCCGTTGGTCTCGTTGTAGAGCGAGACGTTGCCGGACACGACCGGGAAATCCAGCGCGCGGCAGGCGTCGCCGATGCCGCGCAGGCAGCCGACGAACTGGCCCATGATCTCGGGCCGCTCGGGATTGCCGAAATTCAGGTTGTCGGTGATGGCGAGCGGCTTGCCGCCGACCGCGGTGATGTTGCGCCAGGCTTCGGCCACCGCCTGCATCCCGCCCTCGTAGGGGTCGGCCTCGCAGTAGCGCGGCGTCACGTCCACGGTCATGGCGAGGCCCTTCGGCCCTTCCTCGATGCGCACCACCGCGGCGTCGCCGCCGGGGCGCTGCACGGTGTTGCCGCCGATGACGTGGTCGTACTGCTCCCA
>JBASBO010000322.1:0-4444 GCA_049651165.1 Xanthobacteraceae bacterium
GCTGCTCTCGGTCATTCTCGGCACGCTGAGCTACGCCGCCAGTGTCCGCCCCACCTTCGCGCAGGTGCTGGGAGCGGCTGCGTGCGGGCCGGCGGAGCGGTGGACCGCGCTGATCGGCGAGGCGGTGCTGCGGATGATCGCGCCGGGGGCGGACGCGATGGCTTGACCGACTGATCGGTCGGTCGTTAGACTGCGACTCGAACCCCGAGGGGCAACACCGGAGCCGACGCCAAGGACGACACCTTGGGGGCGACTGTCCGGGGCGACTACCCCGAGGCCATCACCTGAGGACATCGCCTGAGGACATCCCTTGGGGCGACGCCGCGCGCAACCCGCGAAGACGACCCCGCCACGCCGGCGATGTCCCCGCGAACCGGAGGAGGTGCACTGATGCCGTTCGAGACGCTGGTCTATGCCGTTGATGGTGCGATCGCCACCATCACCCTCAACCGGCCCGAGCAACTCAACACCATCGTGCCGCCGATGCCGGAGGAGTTCGAGCAGGCGATCGGGCGCGCGGTGCGCGACCCGGCGGTCAAGGTCATTGTGCTGCGCGGCGCCGGCCGCGCCTTCTGCGCCGGCTATGACTTCGGCGACGGCTTCCACCAGTGGGAGAACTACCTCAACACCGACGGCAAGTGGGACCCCGGCAAGGACTTCGTCTTCGCCACCGCCGACGCCATCGCGCCGACGCAGAAATTCATGAGCATGTGGCGCGCGCCCAAGCCGGTGATCGCGCAGGTCCATGGCTGGTGCGTCGGCGGCGGCAGCGACACCGCGCTGTGCGCCGACATCGTGATCGCCAGCGACGACGCCCGGATCGGCACGCCCTACGCGCGGATGTGGGGCTGCTATCTCAGCGGCATGTGGCTCTATCGGCTCGGCCTGACCCGGGCCAAGGAATACGCGCTGACCGGCAAGCCGCTGTCAGGCAAGCGCGCCGCCGAGGTCGGCCTCATCAACCGCTCGGTGCCGTTCGACCGGCTTGAGGCCACGGTGCGGCAGACGGCGGAACAGCTTGCAAGCATCCCGTCGTCGCAGCTTGCGGCGATGAAGCTGATCGTCAATCAGGCTTACGAGAACATGGGCCTGAACGGCACCCAGACGCTCGGCACCATCCTCGACGGCTTGATGCGCAACACCCCGGATGCGCTGGATTTCATCCGTTTCGCCGAGGCCGAGGGCGTGCGCGCGGCGGTGGCGAAGCGCGACGGCCTGTTCGGCGACTACAGCCAGGCCCCGGACGACGAGCGGCCCGACCCGAATCACGTCATCCGTCTCTAGCAGGCTGTTGAAAATGGCTCCGTGCCCCGGGCGCGCTGCGGCATGAAGTAACGCTGCGCGGAACCGGGGCTGTCCCACCCACGGTGTTCGTGACGGTCCCCGATCCGCGAAGCAGCGTTTCACGCTGCGTCGCGCACGGGACGCGGTGGAAGTGAATGCCGAACCTGACAGTTTTTCGACGGCCTGCCGGTTCCCGCGCCGCCACAAGCTTGCACTGGAAACCGGCCCGCCATATGCGCTAAGTCATGCCGGGCAGGCACGGCATCGCCTGCGCTGAACGAATCGGGACCCCTATGAAAGCCGCCGTCCTCGTCTTCCCCGGCATTAATCGCGAGCGCGACATGGCGCGGGCGCTGCGGCTCATTTCCGGCCGCGAGCCCGCGATGGTCTGGCACGCCGAAACCGCGCTGCCCGCGGGCACCGATCTGGTGGTGCTGCCCGGCGGCTTCTCCTACGGCGACTATCTGCGCTGCGGGGCGATCGCCGCGCGCTCGCCGGTAATGGACGCAGTGCGCAAATTCGCGGCCGGCGGCGGCCTGGTGCTCGGCGTCTGCAACGGCTTCCAGATCCTGTGCGAGTCCGGCCTCTTGCCGGGCATCCTGATGCGCAACGCCGGACTGAAATTCATCTGCCACGACGTCCATCTGCGGGTCGAGCGCTCCGACACGCCGTTCACGCGCGGCTACAACGCCGGCCAGGTGATCCGGGTGCCGGTGGCGCACGGCGAGGGCAACTACGCCGCCGACGCCGACACCATCGCGCGCCTCGAAGGCGACGGTCGCGTGCTCTACCGCTACTGCTCGCCCACCGGCGAGGTCGGCGACACCCACAACATCAACGGCGCGGCGGCCTCGATCGCCGGCATCGTCAACGAGCGCGGCAACGTGCTCGGCATGATGCCGCACCCGGAAAACCACGTCGAGGACATCATGGGCTGTACCGACGGCCGCGGCCTGTTCGCCGGCCTCGCGGCGCATCTGGAGCGGGCGGCTTAGAGCCTTTCCTAAGGCGTCATTGCCGGGCTTGACCCGGCAATCCATCATTTTCAGAAACCCGTCATTTTTCAGAAAGATGGATGCGCGGATCAAGTCCGGCCATGACGAAGCAATTTAAGTCGTCGGCTTGCGCTTCGCCTTCTTGATCGTCGCCGAGAACGTGAACAGCTTGCGTTCGCCACTGCGCAGGATGCCGCGTAAAAAAATCAGCGAGCCGCCGGCGCGGGTCACCTCGCCGTCGCAGTCGATGCGGTCGCCCTCGCGCGCGGCGTCGAGGAAATCGCAGGCGAAGGAGATGGTGACGCCGGGGCCGTCGAGATGGTTGCGGGCGATCGCGAACAGGCAGTAATCCGCGAACGTCATGTAGCAGCCGCCGTGGACGTTGTGCATCCCGTTGAGGTGCTTGGCCTCGACCCGGAAGGCGCAGCGCACGCTGCCGTCGTCCTCGACCTTGTGCCAGAACGGCCCGTTGTTGGATTCGAAGGAATCCCGCTTCCAGGTCCGCCAGCCGGCGAACTCGCCTTCGGTGGCTACGAAGACGGCGCGCTGCATCGGGGTGGTGACTGCGATATTGTCCACGGTTGAATTGCTCCGGCAAAGTATGTCGAAAACCGTTAAATCCGATCCTCGCGGCCAGTGCAAATCCCGCTGGCTGCCCGGGCGGGACGGGACAAAGCGGCGCGGGGGCTTTTTTCCCCGGCGCGATCTCCTTAATAAGGGGCACCCGCCACAAAGATGCACATGATGGACCGTCAGCCCGAAATCACCCCCGACCTCGTCGCCAGCCACGGTCTCACGCCGGACGAATACCAGCGCATCCTGACCCTGATCGGGCGCGAGCCGACCTTCACCGAACTCGGCATCTTCTCGGCGATGTGGAACGAGCACTGTTCCTACAAGTCGTCGCGCATCCACCTGCGCGCGCTGCCGACCAAGGCGCCGTGGGTGCTGGTCGGCCCCGGCGAGAACGCCGGCGTCATCGACATCGGCGACGGGCAGGCCATCGTCTTCAAGATGGAAAGCCATAACCACCCAAGTTTCATCGAGCCCTATCAGGGCGCGACCACCGGCGTCGGCGGCATCCTGCGCGACGTCTTCACCATGGGCGCGCGGCCCATCGCCTGCCTCAACGCACTGAGCTTCGGCGCGCCGGAGCATCCGAAAACGCGGCATCTGGTGGCCGGCGTGGTCGCCGGCGTCGGCGGCTACGGCAACTCTTTTGGTGTTCCTACCGTCGGCGGGCAGGTGCGCTTCCACACCCGCTACGACGGCAACATCCTCGTCAACGCCATGGCGGTGGGGCTGGCGCGCACCGACGGCATTTTCCTCGCCGCCGCCTCCGGCGTGAACATGCCGATCGTCTATCTCGGCTCCAAGACCGGCCGCGACGGCATTCACGGCGCGACCATGGCTTCCGCCGAATTCGACGACGACAGCGCGGAGAAGCGCCCGACCGTGCAGGTCGGCGATCCGTTCGCGGAAAAGCTGCTGCTGGAAGCCTGCCTCGAAATCATGGCGAAGGACTGCGTCATCGCCATTCAGGACATGGGTGCGGCGGGGCTGACCTGCTCGGCGGTGGAGATGGGCGCCAAGGGCGACCTCGGCGTCGATCTCGATCTCGACGCGGTGCCGACCCGCGAGACCGGCATGAGCGCCTACGAGATGATGCTGTCCGAGAGCCAGGAGCGGATGCTCATGGTGCTCAAGCCCGAGAAGGAAAAAGAGGCGGAAGCGATCTTCCGCAAGTGGGGGCTGGATTTCGCCATCGTCGGCTACACCACGCCGAGCAAGCGGTTCGTGGTGAAGCACGGCGGCAAGGTGATGGCCGACCTGCCGATCAAGGAACTGGGCGACGAAGCGCCGCTCTACGATCGCCCGCACGTCGCCTCGCCCGCGCTTGCGATGGTCCACGCGCGCGACGTCGCGCCGCCGCTGCCGCTCACCGACGCGCTGGTGAAGCTCGTGGGTTCGCCGGATCTGTGCTCGCGGCGCTGGGTGTGGGAGCAGTACGACCACGTCATCGGCGGCAACACCGTGCAGCGCCCCGGCGGCGACGCCGCGGTGGTGCGCATCGAGGAGGGGCCGAAGGGCCTCGCCATGACCGTGGACGTGACGCCGCGCTACTGCGAGGCCGACCCCCACGAGGGCGGGATGCAGGCGGTGGC
>JBASBO010000323.1:0-18931 GCA_049651165.1 Xanthobacteraceae bacterium
CCCATAACCCCTGGCATCGGTTGTGATAGGACAACCTCGCCTTTGTTCATAGAACCGCACCGCTGCGGCGTATGGGTCCCCGCCTGCGCGGGGACGACGATTTTCGTGTTGCAAGCCCGTCGGCAAAACCAATGCCCGGCCCGGCTCTCAGGACAACGTCATGAGCTTGCCCTCACCCCCCGAGCGTCACCTGAATCTGCTGGCCGCCGCGCATCACGGTGATGCGCCACAGCCGGCTGCGCTCGCGCGCCACCCGTTGCAGATCCCCGGTGTCGTCGATCCTGGTGCCGTTGACCGCGAGGATCACGTCGCCCTTCTGGAAGCCGACGCTGGCGGCGGTGCCGTTGTCGGCCAGATCGGTGATCACCACGCCTTCGTCGTTGTCGATCCGCAGTTCGTCGGCCACCGCCGGCGAGATGTTGGCGACCTTGGCGCCCTGGAACGGCGAGCGGCTGGTGATGACGATCTCGTTGCGGTTGGTGTCGGGGGCGACTTCCAGCGGAATCGCGAGCTTCATCAGCTTGCCGCCGCGCTGCACCTCGATCCCCACCGTGCCGCCCAGCGGCCGGGTGGCGAAGCGATAGCCGAAGGCGTTGGGATCGTCGACGGTCTGGCCGTCCACGGCGACGATAAGGTCTGACAACTTCAACCCGCCCCGCGCCGCCGGGCTGTCAGGCGCCACCTTGACCACCAGCGCGCCGGTCGGCCGCGGCAACCCCAGCGTCTCGGCGATCTCCGGCGTCACCGCCTGCAAGCGCGCCCCGAGCCACGGCCGTTTCACCGCCTTGCCGCCGCCCTCGGCGGAGGCCACCACCACCCGCACCATGTTGGCGGGGATGGCGAAGCCGATGCCCTGCGAGCCGCCGGAGCGCGAGAAGATCGCGGTGTTGATGCCGACCAGCTTGCCGTTCATATCCACCAGCGCGCCGCCGGAGTTGCCGGGGTTGATCGCCGCGTCGGTCTGGATGAAGAACTGATAGTCGGTGATGCCGACCTGGGTGCGCGCCAGGGCCGAGACGATGCCGTGCGTCACGGTCTGGCCGACGCCGAACGGATTGCCCACCGCCATCACCACGTCGCCGACCAGCAGGTCGTCGGAATTGGCGAAGTCGAGCGTCGGAAACTTTTCCTTGGTGTTCTTCAGCCGCAGCACCGCGAGGTCGGTGCGGGTGTCCTTCAGCACGATCTCGGCCTCGAACTCGCGCTTGTCGGCGAGCGACACCTTGACCTGATCGGCGCCCTCGATGACGTGGTTGTTGGTCACCACCAGCCCCGACGCATCGACCATCACGCCGGAGCCGAGCGAACGCTGCATCTGTTCCGGCTGCTGTCCGGGCACGCCGAAGAAGCGGCGGAAGACCGGGTCGTCGAGCAGCGGGTTGCGGTTCTGCACCACCTTGGCGGCGTAGACGTTGACCACCGCCGGCGTCACCCGCTGCACCACCGGCGCGTAGGACAGCCGCACCTCGTTCGGCGACACCGGCACGCGGCGGTCCTGGGCGTGAGCCGGCGTCAGCACCGTCAGGGCGAGAAGCGGCAGGGCGAACAGGCGAATCGGCGTCATTGAGCAATTCCCGGTGTGAAGGCCGAGATATAGGTGTCCCGACGCTCCAAGAGAAGTCAAACCGGGCATTTTCACGGCCTGCCGCGCCCGAATCCACGACCGGACGCGGCAGGGCCGCCACCTCCCTGCCGACCTGCCGCCGCCTTCCCGTTTCCCCCGGTCCCGACACCTGCTCTCGTTATCGGCGGACGTGACAATCCCGCCGCACATGCCGAACGACGATGCCATGTGCGGCACGAGGCCGCAGATCGCCCATTTCGGCGTCGCACAACTGTAATCGAATATTTCTAGCGTGCGCCCGAGCTTCGGATGGAGCTGGGGACGATCCGGTTTCGCCGCAAGGCGAACGGCACAACAACATCGACCCGAAAACAAAAGAACGGTCCAGCCCACGACAGCGATGTCGCGGGAGCTGGAGCGGTTTGTCTCGACAACAGGGGAATGTCATGTCGGCAAAAACCAAATTCATTCTGGGGGCGATCGGTCTGGCCGGCGCGCTCGGGACCACGCAAGTGCAAGCGCAATCGGCGACCGCCGAACAGGTCGAAAACCTGCAAAAGCAAATCCGCGCGCTGGAAAAGAAACTCGAAAACGTCCAGCAGAAAACCTTCCTCAACGCCAGCGCCGGCTACATGCCGACCAAGGCGAAGTTCGCACCGCCGGACGTGCTGGTGACGATGAAGGGCAACCGCCCGACCATCTGCACGGCGGACGGCTTCAACTGCGTCGGCATCACCGGCCGGCTGCACCTCGACGTCGGCACCTATTCCTATCGCCCGAACAGCGCCGCCACCACGCCGCAGGACCTGCAAAGCGGCGTCAACGCCCGCCGCGCCCGCATCGGCCTCACCGGCGTGTTCGCCCGCGACTGGGAATACGCGCTGGTTGTCGACGGCGGCGGTTCGCAGGACGGCCCGGTGCAACTCAATAACGCCTATGTGTCCTACAAGGGCTTCAAGGGCGTGCGGATCGAGGGCGGCTACATGGACGTGCCCTACACCCTCGACGAAGCCACCAGTTCGAACAACATCACCTTCATGGAGCGCGCCTCGTCGCAGGTGCTGGCGACCGACCTCGGCGCCGGTGACAACCGCGCCGCGTTCGGCATCCGCGCCAACGACAGTTGGTGGTGGGCCGGCGCCTATCTCACCGGACCGACCACCGGCTACGATCATTCGCTGCGCGTGCCCTACGCCGCCACCGGCCGTCTGGTATTCGCGCCGATCAACACCGATGCCGGCGCGCTGCTGTTCGGCGGCGACGTGCTCTATCTCGCCGACACCGGCGGCGCGCCCGGCGTCAACGACCTGCGGATGCGCGAACGCATCGAAGTCCGCATCGACCCGACCCGCGTGCTCGACACCGGCGCGCTCGCCAACGTCGACAACGCGCTCGTGCTGAGCGCCGAAGCCGCCGCCACCGTCGGCAGCTTCCACGCCCAGGGCGAATATTTCGACTATTCGATCTCGCGCTTCGCGCTGCCCGATCTGCACTTCAAGGGCGGCTACGTGCAGGCCGGCTACATCCTCACCGGCGAGAAGCGCAAATACAGCGCCTCGTCCGGTTCGCTCGGCGGCGTCAATCCGGCCAATCCCTTCTTCTGGGACATGACCGGCGGCACCGGCGCCTGGGAGATCGCCGCGCGCTACAGCTATGTCGATCTCAACGACAAGGCCGTGTTCGGCGGCACGCAGGAGAACATCACCGTCGGCCTCAACTGGTATCTCAACGAGAACATGCGGATGATGTTCAACTGGATCCACGGCACGGTGCAGAAGACCAACCTCGCCGGCGCGGATCGCGGCGCGAGGTACGACGCCTTCGCCATGCGCACACAGTTCGCGTTCTGATTTGCAACACAATCAGCGTCGTCCCTGCGAAGGCAGGGACCCATACGCCGCAGCGCTTCGACTCAATCCATCCGGACGAAGTCGTTCAACAATAACCGGCGCCTGGGTTATGGGTCCTCGCCTGCGCGAGGACGACGCCGAGGATATTTGATCCCGCGTGCCACATATCGAGTATGCAGACAAAAAAAGCGGCGCACGAGGCGCCGCTTTTCAAATTCAAATGTGGAAGATCTTACGCCGCCTCGGCCTCGTCGCCGCCCTGCACCGGACCGGAGTCCTTGCCCTTGGCCTCGACGTCGCGGTCGACGAACTCGATCACCGCCATCGGCGCGTTGTCGCCGTAGCGGAAGCCGGCTTTGATGATGCGGGTATAGCCGCCCTGTCGGTCCTTATAGCGGGACGCCAGCACGTCGAACAGCTTCCTAACCTGATCCTTGTCGCGCAGTTCGCTGATGGCCTGACGGCGCAGCGCGAGGCCGCCCTTCTTGCCCAGCGTCACCAGCTTCTCGACGATCGGCCGCAGTTCCTTGGCCTTCGGCAGCGTGGTGACGATCTGCTCGTGCTTGATCAGCGCCGCCGCCATGTTGGCGAACATCGCCTTGCGGTGTTCGGCGGTGCGGTTGAGCTTGCGGTGAACCTTGCCGTGACGCATGTGATAATTCCTTCAATCTCGCTGTGTCACGACCGCGCGTCGGACATGTTGCTCAGGTGGGCTTCCTGCGTTCGCCCGGTGGTAGCGAATAGTCGGGACTATCCGCTTTTCTTGGCTCAGTAGTGATCCTCGAAGCGCTTGGCCAGTTCGTCGATGTTCTCCGGCGGCCAGCCCGGCACTTCCATGCCGAGGTGCAGCCCCATCTGGGCCAGCACTTCCTTGATCTCGTTGAGCGACTTGCGGCCGAAGTTCGGGGTGCGCAGCATCTCGGCTTCCGATTTCTGCACCAGATCGCCGATATAGACGATGTTGTCGTTCTTCAGGCAGTTGGCGGAGCGCACCGACAGCTCCAGTTCGTCGACCTTCTTGAGGAACGCCGGGTTGAACGCCAGATCCGGAATAATCTCGGCGGCGACTTCCTTGCGCGGCTCCTCGAAGTTGACGAACACGTTGAGCTGGTCCTGAAGGATGCGCGCGGCATAGGCCACGGCGTCCTCGGGGGTGATGCCGCCGTTGGTGTCGATGGTCATCGTCAGCTTGTCGTAGTCGAGGATCTGGCCCTCGCGGGTGTTCTCGACCTTGTAGGACACCTTGCGCACCGGCGAATACAGGCTGTCCACCGGAATCAGGCCGATCGGCGCGTCCTCGGGGCGGTTGCGCTCGGCGGCGACGTAGCCCTTGCCGGTGTTGACGGTGAACTCCATGCGGATCTCGGCGCCATCGTCCAGCGTGCACAGCGCCAGATCCGGGTTGAGCACGGTGATGTCGCCCACCGTCTGGATGTCGCCGGCGGTGACGGTGCCCGGCCCCTGCTTCTTCACGACCATACGCTTGGGGCCCTCGCCCTGCATCTTGATCGCGATGTCCTTGATGTTGAGCACGATGTCGGTCACGTCCTCGCGCACGCCGGCGATCGAGGAGAACTCGTGCAGCACGCCGTCGATATGCACCGACTGCACCGCCGCGCCTTGCAGCGACGACAACAGGATGCGGCGCAGCGCGTTGCCGAGCGTCTGGCCGAAACCGCGCTCAAGCGGCTCGGCGACGAGGGTTGCGGAACGGGTTGCGTCCGCGCCCGGCGTCACCTGAAGTTTGCTGGGGCGGATAAGCTCTTGCCAATTTTTCTGGATCGTCACTGTTTCACCCATACAGGCCGGCCTTGCCATCGAGACGGCCGGCGTTGGAGGTCGCGGGAATCGGCCCGCGTCGCAAAGATCGAACAGCCGCCGCGGCCCGTGGCCTGACCGCGACGAAAATTCTAGAGTTGTTTGAGCATGATCTTTTCCAAAAACCGGAAACCACTTTTTGGGATCATGCTTTAGACCCGCCGGCGCTTGCGCGGGCGGCAACCGTTGTGCGGGATCGTGGTCACGTCGCGGATCGAAGTGACAGTGAAACCCGCCGCCTGCAACGCCCGCAGCGCCGATTCACGGCCCGAGCCGGGGCCGGCGACCTCGACTTCGAGGGTCCGCATCCCGTGCTCCTGCGCCTTCTTGGAGACGTCCTCGGCGGCGACCTGCGCCGCGTACGGCGTCGACTTGCGCGAGCCCTTGAATCCCATGGTGCCGGCCGACGACCAGGCGATGGTGTTGCCCTGCGCGTCGGTGATGGTGATCGTGGTGTTGTTGAACGACGAGTTGACGTGGGCGATGCCGGACGCGATGTTCTTGCGTTCACGGCGGCGAACGCGCGCAGCTTCTTTAGCCATAAAACTTCCTTTTTACGATCTCAACGCCGCCGTGATGCCAGCGGCTCCACCAAATCAAGCGAGTAGCAAGTCGTAAGCGGCGAGTAGAGGAAACCCTATTCGCTGCGCCCTGTTCGCTATTCGCTCGCTTACTTCTTCTTGCCGGCGATTGCCTTGGCCGGTCCCTTGCGGGTGCGCGCATTGGTATGCGTGCGCTGGCCGCGGACCGGCAGGCCGCGACGATGCCGCAGGCCGCGATAGCAGCCGAGATCCATCAGCCGCTTGATGTTGATGCCGGTTTCGCGGCGAAGGTCGCCCTCGACCAGATAGTCGCGGTCGATCACTTCGCGGATTTGCAGAACTTCCTGATCGGTGAGCTGGTTGACCCGACGCTCTGCCGGAATCTTCACCTTCTCCAGGATGTCGGCCGCGTTCTTCTGGCCGATGCCGTGGATGTATTGCAGCGCGATCAGGACGCGCTTGTTGGTCGGGATATTCACACCTGCGATACGAGCCACAGATCATCTCTCCTGTCGCCGGCCGGATCTGGCCGGTTTTGTTCAATTATCGTGCAGGCGGTCGCAAACGCGAATACGACGCCCGCCCGTCAGTTACCTCGGGGCCCGGCATCGTCTGAATAATCCGACTGAATGCGGGCCTTATTAAGGGATTCACCTTCGTTTCGTCAACCGCCCAGCGGCCTTGGCTCGCTTTTTCGTGACCTTTTTCACCGGCCGGGAACCTTTGCCAGTTGCCTTGCTCGCACTCGTCTTGGCCTTGCGGGCCGCCGACTTGGCGGACTTTTTGGCTGTTTTTGCGGTTCCCCGCTTCGGAACGGCCTTTTTGGCAGCCTTTTTCGCTGCCTTTTTGGCGACCTTGGCTTTCTTGGCCGCCTTCTTGACGGCCGGAGTCTTCCCGGAAGAAGCCTTCCTGGAAGAAGTCTTCTTGGACGAAGCCTTCTTGGACGAAGCCTTGGCCTTTTTCACCGTCCTGGCCGCCTTTTTAGCGGCTTTCGCCTTCCTGGCGACCTTTTTAACGGTCTTGGCCTTCTTCGCCTTTTTCACCGCCGGCTTGCGGCGGGCGCCTGCGCCTTCGGCCAGCGCGTCGAGCACCCGCTTGATGTCGGCGGTCACCTCCTCGATCGACTTCATGCCGTCGATGGTGGCGAGCTTGCGCTTCTCGGCATAGTAATCGACCAGCGGCTCGGTCTGGGCCCGGTAGTTGGCGAGGCGCTGCGACAACACCTCCGGGGTATCGTCGGCACGCACCGCCTCGCCGCGCGCCTTCATCTCACTGATACGGGTTTCGACCCGGCGCAGCAGCGCACCCTCGTTGACCCGCAATTCGATCACCGCGTCGAGCGCCAGCCCCTTCGACTTCAAAAGTTTGTCCAGCGCCTCGGCCTGCGGCACGGTGCGCGGGAAACCGTCGAGGATGAAGCCGTTCCTCGCATCAGGCTCCTCGATGCGATCGGCGATGATGCCGACCACCACCTCGTCCGGCACCAGACCGCCGGATGCCATGATGTCCTTGGCCTTGAGACCGACCGGCGTCCCCGCCTTGACCGCGGCGCGCAGCATGTCGCCGGTGGAGAGTTGAACGATGCCGTGGCGTTGAACGATGTGTTGCGCCTGCGTTCCCTTGCCCGCCCCCGGCGGCCCGAGAAGGATCAGTCTCATTTACGTCGGCCCCTCAGTTTCGACTTGCGTATCAAGCCCTCATACTGGTGCGCCAGCAGGTAGCCCTGAACCTGCGCCACCGTATCCATCGTCACGCTGACCACGATCAGCAGCGATGTGCCGCCAAAGTAGAACGGAACCGAGGCATACGAAATCAGAATCTCGGGCACCAGACAGACCAGCGCCAGATAAACCGCGCCGACCACGGTGATCCGCGACAGCACGTAGTCGATATACTCGGCGGTGCGCTCGCCCGGACGGATGCCGGGGATGAAGCCGCCGTGCTTCTTCAGGTTGTCGGCGGTCTCGGTCGGGTTGAACACCACCGCCGTATAGAAGAACGTGAAGAACACGATCATCCCCAGATAGAGGATGAGATAGGCCGGCCGGCCGTGGCCGAGCTGGGTGTTGAGCCATTGCAGCCACTCCGGCCCGGAGCCGGCGTTGAAGTTGGCGACCGTGGTCGGCAGCAGCAGCAGCGACGAGGCGAAGATCGGCGGAATCACGCCCGAGGTGTTGAGCTTCAGCGGCAGGTGCGAGGACTGGCCCTCGAACATCTTGTTGCCGACCTGACGCTTCGGATACTGGATCAGCAGCCGGCGCTGCGCCCGCTCGACGAACACGATGATGGCGATCACCGCCACCGCCATGATCAGGATTGCGAGGATCAGCGCGGTGGAGAGCGCGCCCTGCCGCCCCAGTTCCAGCGTGCTCGCCAGCGCCGAGGGCAGTTCGGCGACGATGCCGGCCATGATGATCAGTGAGATGCCGTTGCCGATGCCGCGGGCGGTGATCTGCTCGCCCAGCCACATCAGGAACATGGTGCCGCCGGTGAGCGTCAGCGCCGTCGAGATCAGGAAGAACATGCCGGGCTGGCTGACCACGTTGCCGGCGCCCTGCAAGCCGACCGCGATGCCGTAAGCCTGCAACACCGCCAGCACCACGGTGAGATAGCGCGTGTACTGGTTGATGATCTTGCGGCCGGCCTCGCCTTCCTTCTTCAGCGCTTCCAGCGACGGCATCACCGAGGTCAGAAGCTGAAGGATGATCGACGCCGAGATGTACGGCATGATGTTGAGCGCGAAGATCGCCATGCGATCGATGCCGCCGCCCGAGAACATGTTGAACATGCCGAGGATGCCGCCGGCCTGCGAGCGGAAGATCTGGCTCCACACCGCGGGATCGATGCCCGGCAGCGGAATATAGGTGCCGAGCCGGTAGATAATCAGCGCGCCCAGCGTGAACCAGATGCGCTTCTTCAGTTCGTCCGCCTTGGCGAGCGCGGAGAAGTTGAGATTGGAGGCGAGTTGTTCAGCAGCAGAGACCATGACCAGCTTTCTCCCGCGCCTCTCAGGCGTTTTCAGGCGAGGCGGGCGAAGCCCCGTTCGCGTAACGAAAACGCGTCAGAACCTGAGGGGTCGGCAATCGCCTCATGTCTATCACGGCGCGTTTTGCGTCGTTGGCCCGCGAACGGGCAATGACGCGAATGTTACGCCGCCTCGCCCTCGTCGGCCTTCGGCGCCAGGATCTTGACCGATCCGCCGGCCTTCTCGACGGCTGCGATCGCCGACTTCGATGCGCCGTGGACCTCGACGGTCAGCTTGGCCTTGATCTCGCCGCGGCCGAGCAGCCGCACGCCGTCCTTAGGCCGCCGCAGGACCCGCGCCTTGACCAGCGCCTCGGCGTTGATCGCGCTGGCGGCGTCGAGCTTGCCGGCGTCGATCGCGGCCTGGATGCGGTCCAGGTTCACTTCCGCGAAGTCGAGGGCGAAGATGTTGTGGAAACCGCGCTTCGGCAACCGCCGATGCAACGGCATCTGGCCGCCCTCAAAACCCTTGATGCGCACGCCCGAGCGCGCGGTCTGGCCCTTGCCGCCGCGGCCCGAGGTCTTGCCCTTGCCGGAACCGATGCCGCGCCCGACGCGGGTGCGCGCCTTGCGGGAGCCGGCGTTGTCGGCGATGTCGTTGAGTTTCATCGTCCTGTTCCCTTGCTGTCCGTCGTCCTGAGGCGCGAGGGCGAAGCCCGAGCCTCGAAGGGCGGCGGGTCATCCTTCGAGGGCCGCAAGAAGCGGCCACCTCAGGATGACGCGACGTTACTTCACTAGTCTTCCACCACGCGAACGAGGTGATGCACCCGGTTGATCATGCCGCGGACCTCGGGCGTGTCCTGCAACTCGGCGACGCGGCCGATCTTGTTGAGCTTGAGGCCGACCAGCGTCGCCCGCTGCGCCTGCTGACGGCGGATGGGGCTGGCGGTCTGCATGACCTTGATCGTCTTGGTGGCCTTGGCCATCGTCATCACTCCAGAACGGTCCATTCAATCCGGGAAAAGCGTCCGGCGGGCTTTCGCCGCGCCCGGCCGCGAGCGATCCCGCGTTAGTCCGCGACCACCTCGGCGTCGCCGCCGACGCGGCGCGACTGCAAGGTCGAGACCTTGATGTTGCGGCGGGCGGCGACCGAGCGCGGCGAATCCTGATGCTTCAGCGCGTCGAAGGTCGCCCGGATCATGTTGTAGGGATTGGACGAGCCGACCGACTTGGCCACCACGTCCTGAATCCCCAGCGTCTCGAACACCGCACGCATCGGGCCGCCGGCGATGATGCCGGTGCCGGCCGGGGCGGCGCGCAGGTAGACGCGGCCGGCGCCGTGGCGGCCGGCGATGTCGTGATGCAGGGTGCGGCCCTCGCGCAGCGCCACGCGGGTAAGATTGCGCTTGGCCGATTCGGTGGCCTTGCGGATCGCCTCCGGCACCTCGCGCGCCTTGCCGTGGCCGAAGCCAACCCGGCCCTTCTGATCGCCGATCACCACCAGCGCCGCGAAGCCGAAGCGCTTGCCGCCCTTGACGACCTTGGCGACACGATTGATGTGGACCAGCTTGTCGACGAACTCGCTGTCGCGCTCATCGCGATCCCTGCTCCGTTCGCGTCCGCCGCGTTCGCGTTCACCTGCCATGGTGTTTTCCAATCCTTGCGGGGCGCGCGCCCCAATCCATCTGTCCGTTCAAACCAAAACCTAGAAGCTCAGCCCGCTCTCGCGGGCGGCGTCGGCCAGCGCCTTGACGCGGCCGTGATAGAGGTAGCTGCCGCGATCGAACACCACTTCCTTGACGCCGTTCTTGACCGCGCGCTCGGCGAGCAGCTTGCCGACCGCCGCCGCCGCGTCGATGTTGGCGCCGGTCTTGCCGCCCTCGCGCATCGCCTTCTCCAGCGAGGAGGCCGACGCCAGCGTCTCGCCCTTCTGATCGTCGATCACCTGGGCGTAAATGTGCTTCGACGAGCGGAACACCGACAGCCGGGGGCGGCCGTTGGCGCTGCGGCGAAGCGCGAGCCTGACGCGCTGCTGACGCCGGGCATTCGTAACCTTCATCTTCGACATGACCGGCTCCGTTACTTCTTCTTGCCTTCCTTGCGGAAGATGAACTCGTTGGCGTATTTGACGCCCTTGCCCTTATAGGGCTCCGGCGGCCGATAGCCACGGATTTCGGCGGCGACCTGGCCGACGCGCTGGGCGTCGTTGCCGGCGATGACGATCTCGGTCGGCTTCGGCACGGTAATCGCGATGCCTTCCGGGATCGGATAGACCACGTCGTGGCTGTAGCCGAGCGCCAGTTGCAGGCTCTTGCCTTGCAGCGCGGCGCGATAGCCGACGCCGGTGATCTCCAGCTTCTTCTCAAAACCCTTGGTGACGCCCTCGACCAGGTTGGCGACCTGCGCGCGCGCGGTGCCGTAGAGCGAGCGCGCCCGCTTGGTCTCAAAGCGCGGCGCGACCGTCACCGCGCCGTTCTCGAACTTCACCTCGACGTCGTCATGCACGACGAACTGAAGCTGGCCCTTCGGCCCCTTCATCTTGACGGTCTGGCCCTCGATGGCCGCCGTCACGCCGGACGGCACCGCGACGGGCTTCTTGCCAACTCGTGACATGTCTGATTCCTTCCTCAGAACACCGTAAAGAGAACCTCGCCGCCCACGTTCGCCTCGCGCGCGTCGTGGTCGGCCATGATTCCCTTCGGCGTCGACAGCACCGAGATGCCGAGGCCATTGTTGACGCGCGGCAGGTTCTTCACCGACGCATAGACCCGGCGGCCCGGTTTCGACACCCGCTCGATTTCGCGGATCACCGGCTCGCCGTCGAAATACTTCAGCTCGATCTCAAGCTCGTTGCGGCCCGAGGCGTGCTCGACGCTGGCGTAGCCGCGGATGTAGCCCTCGGTCTTCAGCACTTCGAGAACGCTGGCGCGCATCTTCGAGCCCGGCGTCGAAACCTTGGACTTGGCGCGCATCTGCGCGTTGCGGATGCGGGTGATGAGATCGCTGATCGGATCGTGCGTTGACATGCTCGCCCCTCCTTACCAGCTCGACTTGACGAGGCCCGGCACCAGGCCCTTGGAGCCGAGATCGCGCAGCGCGATGCGGCTCAGCTTGTTCAGGCGGTACACCGAGCGCGAGCGGCCGGTCAGTTCGCAGCGATTGCGAATCCGGGTCGCCGACGAGTTGCGCGGCATCTCGGCGAGCTTCAGGGTGGCGGCGAACCGCTCCTCCATCGGCTTCGACTTGTCGGCGATAATGGCCTTCAGCCGCGCGCGCTTGGGCGCGGCGTTCCTGGTCATCTTCTTCCGACGGTTGTTCTTCTCGACTGAACTCTTCTTCGCCATGCGTGGCTCCTTGCGTATCCGCGTTTGAGAGGCTGTCAGCGTCTCACTGCCGGAACGGGAAATTGAAAGCGGTCAACAAGGCGCGCGCCTCGTCGTCGGTCTGCGCCGTGGTGCAGACCGTGATGTCCATGCCCAACGGCTCCCCGGCCTTGTCGAAATCGATCTCGGGGAAAATGATGTGCTCCTTGATGCCGAGCGAGTAGTTGCCGCGGCCGTCGAAGCTTTTCGGGTTCAGCCCGCGGAAGTCGCGCACCCGCGGCAGCGCCACGTTGATGAGGCGATCGATGAAATCGTACATCCGCGACTTGCGCAGCGTCACCTTGCAGCCGATCGGCTGGTTCTCGCGCAGCTTGAAGGTCGAAATCGCGACGCGCGAATAGGTCACCACCGCCTTCTGGCCGGCGATCAGCGACAGGTCGCCGGCAGCCGTTTCCGCCTTCTTGCGGTCGTTGACGGCCTCGCCCACACCCATGTTGAGCACCACCTTGTCGAGCCGCGGCACCTGCATGACGTTGGCGTAGCCGAACTGCTCGGTCAGCTTGGCGCGAATGCTCTTGTCGTATTCCGCGCGCAGCCGCGGAACGTAAGCGGTCTCAGCCATCGATCTCTGCTCCCGAACGCTTGGCGACACGCACCTTGGTGCCGTCGGCCTGAATCTTGAACCCGACGCGGGTCGGCTTGCCGTCCTTGCCGACCACGGCGATGTTCGACAGGTGGATCGGGCTCTCCCTGGAGATGATGCCGCCCTCCTGGTTCGCCGTCTGCTTCTGGTGGCGCTTGATGATGTTGACGCCGCGCACCAGCGCGCGGTTCTCGGCCGGGCGCACCTCGAACACCTCGCCGGTGCGGCCCTTGTCGCGGCCCGACAACACGATGACCTTGTCGCCCTTGCGAATCTTGGCGGCCATCACAACACCTCCGGCGCGAGCGAAATGATCTTCATGTGGTTCTTGGCGCGCAGCTCGCGCGGCACAGGTCCGAAGATGCGGGTGCCGATCGGCTCCGACTGGTTGTTGATCAGCACCGCCGCGTTGCGGTCGAAGCGGATCACCGAACCGTCGGGGCGGCGGATGTCCTTGGCGACGCGAACGACGATCGCCTTCATGACGTCGCCCTTCTTCACCTTGCCGCGCGGGATCGCTTCCTTGATCGACACCACGATGATGTCGCCCACGGAGGCGTAGCGGCGCTTGGATCCGCCCAGCACCTTGATGCACATGACACGGCGTGCGCCGGAATTGTCGGCCACGTCGAGGTTGGTCTGCATCTGAATCATTGATGCACCTCGTCCTCTTTCTGCTGCGCTTGTCGCGCGTCTGGAGCCTTAAGTCCCGTCCGCGCGTCGCGGGACGCGGGGTCAAGGCTCGTCTGAAACGGTCGCCGTCAGGCGGTTTTCTTCTGCTCGCCCCGGACCACGGTCCAGCGCTTCAGCTTGGAGATCGGCTTGCTTTCCTCGATCCACACCGTGTCGCCCGGCTTGAACTCGTTATTCTCGTCGTGGGCGTGGTAGTTCTTGGAGCGGCGGATCGTCTTCTTGAACAGCGGGTGGGTGAAGCGGCGATCGACGCGCACCACCACGGTCTTGGCTTGCTTGTCGCTGACCACAACGCCCTGCAACGTACGTTTCGGCATCTTAAGCCCCTTGCTTGGTCTTTGCGGCGCGCTTCTGCGCGGCGATGGTCTTGATACGGGCGATGTCGCGCCGCGCCTCGCGCAGCCGCGAGGTGTTCTCGAGCTGCCCGGTGGCGCGCTGGAAGCGCAGGTTGAAGCGCTCCTTCTTCAGCTTGACGATGGCGTCGCTCATCTGGTCTTCGCTCATCGCGCGGATATCATCGACTTTCAGTTCGGCCATGACGACACCCCTATTCCGCGATGCGCGCGACGAAGCGCGTCTTGATCGGCAGCTTGGCGGCCGCCAGCGTCAGCGCCTCGCGCGCGGTCTGCTGGTTGACGCCGTCGATCTCGAACATGATGCGGCCGGGCTTGACCCGCACCACCCAGAATTCCGGCGAGCCCTTGCCGGAGCCCATGCGGACCTCGGCCGGCTTCGACGACACCGGCACGTCCGGGAACACCCGGATCCAGACGCGGCCGGCGCGCTTCATGTGGCGCGTCAGCGCGCGGCGCGCCGCCTCGATCTGGCGCGCGGTGATCCGTTCCGGCGCCATCGCCTTCAGGCCGAACTGGCCGAAGGCCAGCGTCGCGCCCGACGACGCGGTGCCGTGGATACGGCCCTTGTGCGCCTTGCGGAACTTGGTTTTCTTAGGTTGCATCATGGCTTACGCCCTCAAACCTGCCAATTCAAATCAAGCGGCGTCGCGGCGCGGGCGCGATGTCTCGCCCTCGGCCTGCCGCTTGTCCTGCGCCATCGGATCGTGCTCAAGGATTTCGCCCTTGAAGATCCACACCTTGACGCCGCAGGTGCCGAAAGTGGTGAATGCCGTCGCCACGCCGTAATCGACGTCGGCGCGCAGCGTGTGCAGCGGCACGCGGCCTTCGCGATACCACTCCATGCGCGCGATCTCCGCGCCGCCCAGGCGACCCGAGCAGTTGATGCGGATGCCTTCCGCGCCGAGCCGCATCGCCGACTGCACGGCGCGCTTCATGGCGCGGCGGAACGCGACGCGGCGCTCGAGTTGCTGCGCGATCGATTCCGCCACCAGGGTCGCGTCGAGTTCCGGCTTGCGGATCTCGACGATGTTGATGACCACGTCGGAGGCGGTGATCTCGGCGACCTTCTTGCGCAGCTTGTCGATGTCGGCGCCCTTCTTGCCGATCACCACGCCCGGCCGCGCCGAGTGGATGGTGACGCGGCACTTCTTGTGCGGCCGCTCGATGACGATGCGCGCCACCGCTGCCTGCTTCAGTTCCTTGTGCAGCAGCTCGCGGATCTTGACGTCCTCGTGCAGCAGCCGGCCGTAGTCGTTCTTGCCGGCGTACCAACGGGAATCCCAAGTCCGGTTGATGCCCAGGCGAAGCCCGATCGGATTGATTTTCTGACCCATCGTTCTCTCCGGCGCGCTATTTAAGCGGCTTTTTCCGCTTCAACCTGACGAACCACGATCGTCAGTTGCGCGAATGGCTTGAAAATCCGGCCCGAGCGGCCACGGCCGCGCGGCGCGAAACGCTTCATCACGATGCCCTTGCCGACATGGGCCTCGGACACGATCAGATCGTCGACGTCGAGGTCGTGGTTGTTCTCGGCGTTGGCGATCGCCGATTCCAGGCACTTCTTGACGTCGACCGCGATCCGCTTGCGCGAGAATTGCAGATCGGCGAGCGCAGATGACGCCTTGCGGCCGCGGATCATCTGCGCCACCAGGTTGAGCTTCTGCGGGCTGACGCGCAGCATCCGGGCAACCGCCTTGGCCTCGTTGTCGGGGAGGCTCCGTTCGCGCTTGGGCTTGCTCATGACTTAACGTCCTACCTCTTGGCTTTCTTGTCGCCGGCGTGGCCATGGAAGGTCCGGGTCGGCGAGAACTCGCCGAACTTGTGACCCACCATTTCCTCGTTGACCGACACCGGCACGAACTTCTGGCCGTTGTAGACGCCGAAGGTCAGGCCGACGAACTGCGGCAGGATGGTCGAGCGCCGGCTCCAGATCTTGATGACGTCGTGACGGCCGCTTGCCCGCGCGGCATCCGCCTTCTTGAGCAGCGAAGCCTCGACGAACGGGCCTTTCCAGACTGAACGAACCATGTCCGGCGATCCTTACTTCTTCTTCCGCTTGTGGCGGCTGATGAGAATGAACTTGGTGGTCGATTTGTTCGACCGCGTCTTCTTGCCCTTGGTCGGCTTGCCCCACGGCGTCACCGGGTGACGGCCGCCGGAGGTGCGGCCTTCGCCGCCGCCGTGCGGGTGATCGATCGGGTTCATCACCACGCCGCGGTTGTGCGGGCGGCGGCCGAGCCAGCGGGTGCGGCCGGCCTTGCCGATCGAGGTGTTCATGTGATCGGGGTTCGACACCGCGCCGATCGAGCCGCGGCAGCGGCCGTGGACCAGACGCTGCTCGCCCGAGTTGAGGCGCAGGATGACGTAGTCGTGGTCGCGGCCGACGATCTGGGCGTAGGTGCCGGCCGAGCGCGCGAGCTGCCCGCCCTTGCCGATCTTCAGCTCGATGTTGTGGACGATGGTGCCGACCGGCATGTTGCCGAGCGGCATGACGTTGCCCGGCTTGACGTCGACGTAGCTGCCGGAGATCACCTGATCGCCCACCGCGAGACGCTGCGGAGCGAGGATATAAGCCTGCTCGCCGTCGGTGTATTTAATCAGCGCGATGAAGGCGGTGCGGTTGGGATCGTATTCCAGCCGCTCGACGGTGGCCGCGACATCGACCTTGGCGCGCTTGAAGTCCACCAGGCGATAGGTCTGCTTGTGGCCGCCGCCGCGGAAGCGCACGGTGATGCGGCCGGTGTTGTTGCGGCCGCCGGCCGAGGACTTGCCCTCGGTCAGCGCCTTCACCGGCTTGCCCTTGTAGAGCGCCGAGCGATCGACCATCACCAGCTGGCGCTGGCCGGGTGTCGTCGGATTGAATTTTTTCAGTGCCATGGTCGTATCCGCCTCACAGCCCGGTGGTGACGTCGATGCGGTGACCCTCTTCGAGGGTCACGACCGCGCGCTTGGAGTCCGATTGCGAGCCGAGCCGTCCGCGAAAGAGCTTGGTCTTGCCCTTGCGCACCAGCGTGTTCACGCTCTTGACCTTGACGTCGAACAGCTTCTCGACCGCTTCCTTGATCTGCGGCTTGGTCGCCTTGCCCGCCACCTTGAACACCACCTTGTTGTGCTCGGAGGCGGTGGTCGCCTTCTCGGTGATGACCGGGGCGACGATCACGTCGTAATGCTTCGCATCGATTGTCATTTGAAGCGCGCCTCCAGCGCATCGACCGCCGCCTTGGTCAGGACCAGCTTCTGGCGACGCAGAATGTCATAGACGTTGATGCCCTGGATCGGCAGCACGTCGATGTTGGGAATGTTGCGCGCGGCCGCGGCGAAGCCGACATTGACCTCCGCGCCGTCGATGATCAGCGCGTTGCTTAAGCCCAGGCCGGAGAAGTGGCCGACCAGCGTCTTGGTCTTGGCCGCGTCCAGCGCAGCGCTGTCGAGCACGATCAGGCCGCCGTCCTTGGCCTTGGCCGACAGCGCGTGCTTGAGCGCCAGCGCCCGCACCTTCTTCGGCAGGTCGAAGGCATGGCTGCGCACCACCGGACCGAAGGCGCGGCCGCCGCCGCGGAACTGCGGCACGCGGGCCGAACCGTGGCGAGCGCCGCCGGTGCCCTTCTGCTTGTACATCTTCTTGCCGGTGCGCCAGACTTCGGCGCGGCCCTTGGTCTTGTGGGTGCCGGCCTGACGCTTGGCGAGCTGCCAGTTGACGCAGCGCTGGATGATGTCGGTGCGCGGCTCAAGACCGAAAATGGCGTCGGAGAGCTGGACCGAGCCGGCTTCCTTGCCCTCAAGGGTGGTGATCTTCAGTTCCATCTCACGCACCCTTTTCTTCGGTCGCGGCCGGAGCTTCGACTTGGGCTTCAGCCGGAGCCGGCGCATCCGCCGCCTCGCCGGCGAGCTTGAACTTGCCGGGCTTCGGCGCGTCCTTCGGCAGCGCCTTCTTGACGGCGTCGCGCACCGCGATCCAGCCGCCCTTGGAGCCGGGCACCGCGCCTTCCACCAGGATCAGGCCGCGCGCGACGTCGGTCGAAACCACCCGCAGGTTCAGCGTGGTGATGCGATCGACGCCCATGTGGCCCGGCATCTTCTTGTTCTTGAAGGTCTTACCGGGGTCCTGCCGGCCGCCGGTCGAACCGATCGAGCGGTGCGAGACCGAGACGCCGTGGGTGGCGCGCAGGCCGCCGAAATTCCAGCGCTTCATGCCGCCGGCAAAGCCCTTGCCGACCGAGGTGCCGGTGACATCGACGAACTGGCCGACGACGAAGTGATCGGCCTGGATTTCCGCGCCGACCGGGATCAGCGCATCCTCGGAGACGCGGAACTCGGCGACCTTGCGCTTCGGCTCGACCTTGGCGACGGCGAACTGGCCGCGCTCCGCCTTCGGCATGTAGACCGACTTGCGCTGGCCCGATCCGAGTTGCAACGCGACGTATCCATTCTTGTCGGTGGTGCGATGGGCCAGCACCTGGCAATTGCCCAGCTTCAGCACGGTCACGGGGATATGTTCACCGGTCTCCGTGAAGACCCGTGTCATCCCGACCTTCTGTGCGATCACTCCGGAGCGCATCGGCGTGCATCCTGTTGTTTCTGTCCGCTTGCGCGAACGGGATTCGAATAACGTTTCGGTCGCGGGCGGCCTATTCGCCGTCGCGCGGTCAGAGCTTTACGCCCTAGAGCTTGATCTCGACATCGACGCCGGCCGCAAGGTCGAGCTTCATCAGCGCATCGACGGTCTGCGGCGTCGGATCGACGATATCCAGAAGACGCTTGTGCGTGCGCATCTCGAACTGCTCGCGGCTCTTTTTATCGACGTGCGGCGAACGGTTGACCGTGAACTTCTCGATGCGCGTCGGCAGCGGGATCGGTCCGCGAACCTGAGCGCCGGTGCGCTTCGCCGTATTCACGATCTCGCGGGTCGACGTATCGAGGATGCGATGGTCGAACGCCTTGAGCCGGATACGAATATTCTGGCCGTTCATTGCCTTGTCTTTCTCTCAAAAGCGAAAAGCGAATAGGGAGCGGCGAACGGCGGGTGGACGTCCACCCGCCATTTCGCGATATCGCCCGCTTACTCGATGATCGCGGCGACGACGCCGGCGCCGACGGTGCGGCCGCCCTCGCGGATGGCGAAGCGCAGCTTCTCCTCCATCGCGATCGGCACGATCAGGTGCACTTCCATCGCGATGT
>JBASBO010000324.1:0-5218 GCA_049651165.1 Xanthobacteraceae bacterium
GACCGAAACCGTCTCGGATCCGCCGTCCTCGGCCGAGGATGTCGCGCCGCGCTCCGGGTTGCGCCGCCGACGCGTGAAACTGACGCGGCTGTGGCAGGCGCTGCTGCGGCTGCCCTATGTGCTGGCGCGGCTCGCCCTGGAACTGATTCCGGTACTGGCCTTCGTGGCGGTCGGATTGCTGATCCTCGGCACCCAGATCGGCGACGTGACCCTGACGCGGCTGGTGATCCTCGCCATCCTCAACGCCTACGCGCTGTGCCGCGGGCTGATCTGCGGAGTGCGGGTTCTGGTCGGCCCGCTTGGCCTGTTCGCGACGCGCGAGGACACCGCCGCCTATATCGAGGTGTGGGCGCGGCGTATCCTGACGGTGGCCGTCGCCGGCATCACCTTCGCCAATGTGGCGCTGGTGCTGGGGCTGCACCGCGTCGGCTATGCGACGCTGGTGCGGCTGGTGATGCTCGCGGTCCACCTGCTGCTGGTGGTGGTCATCCTGCAATCGCGCGCACCGGTGGCGCGCCTGCTCCGCGCCCGGCGTGGCCAACAAGGGGCGGTGGCGACGGCGCGCAACCGCGTCGCCGCGCTGTGGCACTATTTCGCGATCTTCATCGTGATGGCGCTGTGGGTGATTTGGGCGCTGAACATCCGCGACGGCTACACGCTACTGCTGCAATACGTCGCCGGCACCATCGCAGTGATCCTGGCGGCGCGGCTGCTGTCGATCGTGCTGATGGGCCTGATCGACCGCGGCTTCCGCATCAACGCCGAAGTGCTGCAGCGCTTCCCCGGCCTGGAAACCCGCGCCAACCGCTATCTGCCGCTGCTGCGCCGGTTGGCGTCGTGGGTGGTCACGGCGCTTGCCGTCATCGCGCTGCTGCAAGTCTGGGGCATCGACACCGTGCTGTGGTTCTACGGCGGTCAGATCGGCAACCGTCTGTTGTCCGCCGTCATCACCGTTGGCATCGCGGTGGTGGTCGCGGTGGCGGTATGGGAGGCGGTCAACGCGCTGATGGATCATCAGCTTGCCATCCTCACCCGTGGTCGCGAGCCGGCGCGCGCGGCGCGGCTGCGGACGTTCCAGCCGATGCTGCGCACCGCGCTGCTTAGCGTCATCCTCGCGGTGGTGGGCTTGACGGCGCTGAGCGAGATCGGCGTCAACGTCGCCCCGCTACTGGCCGGCGCCGGCATCGTCGGCATCGCCATCGGCTTCGGCTCGCAGAAGCTGGTGCAGGACGTCATCACCGGGCTGTTCCTGCTGTTGGAGAACGTGGTGCAGGTCGGCGACACCGTTACCGTGTCGGGCCTCACCGGCACGGTGGAGAACGTGTCGATCCGCACCATCCGGCTGCGCGCCGGCGACGGCGCGGTGCATATCGTGCCATTCAGCGCGGTCACCAGCGTGACCAACGCCAGCCGTGGTATCGGCAACGCCGCGGTCAACGTCAGCGTCGCCTATAAGGAGGATACCGATCGCATCAGCCGGCTGCTGAAAGGCATCGTGGCCGAGATGCGCGAGGATGCCGCGTTCCGGCCGCTGATCCTCGGCGACCTCGATCTGTGGGGCGTCGACAAGGTGGATGGCTCGATGGCGACTATCGTCGGCCAGATCCGCTGCACCCCCGGCGGCCGCTGGCCGGTGCAACGTGAGTTCAACCGCCGCATGAAGCAGCGTTTCCAGCAAGAAGATGTCGAGATCGCCAGCAACAGCCAGACGCTGGTGTTGCAGCAGGGCTCCGTCGCGGTCGAGATCGAGCCGCCGCCCTCCGCGCCCTCATCGCCGCCGCGTCGCGCGGCGGGGTAGGGTATGATGAGGTTGCGACGTGAAGATCGTCGTCCTCGCGCAGGCGAGGACCCATAATCCCTGACAGGAGTGGTCGGCGGGATTGCCCGTCAAGGACTATGCGCGTTACATCCATCACAGGCGACACGGCGTATGGGTCCTCGCCTGCGCGAGGACGACACGGGGTGTTTGGTCCGCGGCGTTGGTGTCGAAACGCAGCGCCTGTCAGTAGTTCTCCGTCAGATACTCGACGATCTTGGGAATGTCGGCGTCGTCGATCGGCGCGCCGTAGACCTTGATCATCTTGTTGACCTCGGCGGTCCAGAAATCCTTCTTGAACTTCGGCCCGCGCGGCTGGGTCTGCACGTAGTCCGACGAGTGGCAGGCGGTGCAGTTGTTCATCACCACGTCGCGATTGGTCCCGGGCTTGAATGTCGCGGTTTCCTCCGGCAGCGTGATCTTGACCGGCTTGGCTTCGGCGAGCGTCGCGACGGCGGCGGCGGATATCAGTGCGGCCGCGAGCGTGGCGAGACGGATCGATACTGTCATGATCGTTCTCCCTCAGGCCGCCGTGACGCGGACGGTTTCGACGACGTTGCGCAGGTAGCCGGCCGGATTCCATAGCGGCTCCATCGGTTGGGTCTTGCCGTCATTGCTGGTGGCGCGCACCTTCAGTTCGTGAGGACCCGCCGCCAGTTTCACGGCGGTGTGCCATTCGCGGAACGAATAGTTGCCGAGGTTCTTGCCGAGCCTGGTCGGCTGCCAGGTCTTGCCGCCGTCGGCCGACACCACGACCTCCTTGATGCCCTTGCCGCCGTCGAAGGCGATGCCGCGCAGGCGCAACTCGCCGGCCTTCACCTTGGCGCCGTCCTGCACGCTGGTGATGAATGAGCGCACCGTGAAGCGGTTGATCGGAACGGTCGCCTTCGGCGCGGTGCCCGGCTCGACGCAGTTGCAGTCGTTGTCGGGAATGCGATACGCGGTCTTCATCCAGAAATTGTCGTAGACGCTGTCGATCACCGTGATCTCGTTGAGGTGCTTGACCCAGTAGGTGCCGTAGTAGCCCGGCACCACGAGGCGCAGCGGGAAGCCGTTGAGCATCGGCAGGTTCTCGCCGTTCATCGCATAGGCCAGCATCACCTCGCCGTCGCGGGCGTGATCGAGGTCGAGCGCCTTGGCGAAGTCCGGGGTCTTGTCGCTGACCGGACCGTCGAGGCCGCCGAACACCACCTGTTTGGCGCCGGCCTGCACGCCGGCCTTGTCGAGCACCGCCTTGAGCGGCACGCCCTTCCAGCGCGCGTTGCCCATCGCGCCGTTGCCAGATTGCCCGCCGGCGACGCGCGGCGTCGAGAAGCCGCGGCTGTTGCCGGAGCATTGCGTCACCGCGACGATGTCCTGCGCCGGCATTTTTTTAAGATCGGCCAGCGACAGCTTCAGCGGCTTGTCGACCTTGCCCTTGACCTCGACGGTGAATGTGTCGGGATCGATGTCGAGCGGGATGTCGGCGAGATGATAGCGGACAAAGAAGGCGTCGTTCGGGGTGATGACACTCTCGTTATAGACCGAGAACGGCGTCTCCAGTTGCGGCGGGCGGCTGGTTTGCAGGATCATCGGCCGCTTCTGCGGATATTTCGCCATCGGCCGCTCGCCGTTCTCGAACGGCAGCGTGACGGTCTTGGCGAAGGCGCTGACGGGATTGAGGATCGATTCGGCACTGAGGGCCGCGGCGGTCGCGGCCGTGCCCGCGAGCAGACGACGTCTGTCGAGCATGGTGTTTCTCCTTGTGGACGTACGGTCCATTTTGACGATCCGGGTCTGGCCCGGCTTCGCTCAACTCCGGCGCTGACGACCGGACAGGAGGTCAGCGTTCGAAGCCGCGTAGAGAATCGGAAGCATGATCCCTGCGACAGCATGACGCAAGAGCTGCGATGGATGGCAGCGCGGGCGCGTTATGCGTCGGCGTCGCTGTTCGGCCCGACATAGGCGATGCGCAGCATGTTGGTCGCTCCCGGCGTGCCGAGCGGAACGCCGGCGACGATGATGACGCGCTGGCCGGCCCTGGCGAAACCGTCGCGGAAGGCGATGCTGCCGGCGCGGTCCACCATGTCGTCCTGATCGTGGGCGTCTTCCGCGACCACGCAATGCACGCCCCACACCAGTGACAGTTTGCGACCGGTGGCGAGATTGGGGCTGATCGCCACCACCGGCGGCCGCGGACGCTCGCGCGCGACGCGCAGGCCGGTCGAGCCCGAACTGGTCCAGCAGATGATGGCGGAGAGTTCGAGCGTCTCGGCGATCTGGCGCGCGGCGTCGGCGATGGCGTCGCCGACGGTGGGCTCCGGGTCGGGACGCTGCGCGGTCAGCACGCCGCGATAGGTCGGGTCGCGCTCGACCTCCTCGCCGATCCGGTTCATGGTCGAGACCGCCTCGACCGGAAACTTGCCGGCCGCCGATTCCGCCGACAGCATGATGGCGTCGGCGCCTTCATAGACCGCGGTGGCGACGTCGGAGACTTCGGCGCGGGTCGGCACCGGCGACTGGATCATCGATTCCAGCATCTGGGTGGCGATCACCACCGGCTTGCCGGCCTTGCGCGCCATCCGCGTCATTTGCTTCTGCAAGCTGGGAACGCGCTCCACCGGCAGTTCGACGCCGAGGTCGCCGCGCGCCACCATCAGCGCGTCGCAGACGTCGAGAATGTCGGCGAGGCGCTCGATCGCCTGCGGCTTCTCGATCTTGGCCATCACCGAGGCGCGGCCGCGGATTATCTTCTTGGCCTCGACCACGTCCTCGGCGCGCTGCACGAACGACAGCGCCACCCAGTCGATGCCGGCGACCAGCGCGGCTTCGAGGTCGGCGCGGTCCTTCGGCGTCATCGCCGACATCGGCAGGTCGGTGTCGGGAAGGCTGACGCCCTTGCGGTCGGACATCCTGCCGCCGATCACGACGCGGGTGACGGCGCGCTCCGGCGTCGCGTCCTCGACGATCAGACGGACCTTGCCGTCGTCCAGTAACAGTGCATGGCCGGGGCGCAGCGCCGCGAGAATTTCCGGGTGCGGGAGCTGGACGCGGGTGGCGTCGCCGGGCTTGGGGTCGGAATCGAGCGTGAAGCGGTTGCCGTTATTGAGCTGGATCGCGCCGCCATCGAACGCGCCGAGCCGCAGCTTCGGGCCCTGAAGATCGACCAGAATCCCGATCGGGCGGCCGTAGCTGCCCTCGACGTTGCGGATGGTGGCGACCAGTTCGCGCATCTTGTCGTGCGGCGTGTGGCTCATGTTGATACGGAACACGTCGGCTCCGGCCTCGAACAGACGCCGGATCATGGCGCTGTCCGACGACGAGGGGCCGAGCGTGGCGAGGATCTTGATGCGGCGCAGGCGTCTCATTGTTTCGGCCCGGGCGGGGTCGCGGGAGGAGGAGGCGGCGGCGGCAGGCCGGTGG
>JBASBO010000325.1:0-5683 GCA_049651165.1 Xanthobacteraceae bacterium
CGCATAGACCGAGCGCCCCTGCCACAGCGCCACCTGCGCGACGAGGTGGCCGGCCGCGCCGAAGCCGTAAATGCCGAGACGGCGGCCGTCGCCCGCCATCACCAGCGAGCGCCAGCCGATCAATCCCGCGCACAGCAGCGGCGCCAGCGCCACGTCGTCGCCGGCCTCGCCGAGCGGAAAGCAGAATCGCGGGTCGGCGATCACATGCGTGGCGAAACCGCCGTCGCGGGTGTAGCCGGTGAACTGCGGCGCGTCGCAAAGGTTTTCGTGCCCGTCGCGGCAATAGGGACAGGTCCCGCAGGTCGAGCCGAGCCACGGAATGCCGACCCGCTCGCCGATTGCCGGCGCGCTCACCCCCTCGCCCAGCCGATCGACCCGGCCGACGATCTCATGCCCCGGAACGATCGGATAGCGCAGGTCGGGCAATTCGCCGTCGACGACGTGAAGATCGGTGCGGCACACGCCGCAGGCGCTGATCCTGACCCGCACCATGCCCGGTCCGGGAACGGGATCGGGCCGCTCCCGCAACACCAGCGCCTGACCCGGACCTTCGAGAACCATCGCCCGCATCGCCGCCCGGACCTCATCCTCGCGCCTCTCGCGCGAATGATCCCCCTCAATCGGGCATCAATGCGACATGAACACCGGCACCGTCATCATCGCCAGAATATCGCGCGTGGTGCCGCCCAGCACGAACTGGCGGAAGCGCGAATGGCCGTATCCGCCCATCACGATCATGTCCGAGGAGCGGTCGGCGACATGGGAGAGAATGGCGTTGGCGGCATCGATATCGGAAGCCGGCAGGGTTTCGATCTGGACGTTGACCCCGTGACGCGCGAGATGCTGGGCGAGATCGGCGCCGGTGATTTCCTGATCGCCCCTGGTCTTCTCGTTCTCGATGATGAACAGTTCGGCGACGCGCGCCTGCCGCAAAATCGGCAGCGCGTCGCTGATGGCGCGCGCGGAGGTCGCGCCGCCGTCCCAGCAGCAGGTGATATGGTCGAGCCTGGCCGCGCCCTTGTGGATGTAGGGCACGATCACCACCGGATGGCCGGACGAGAACAGCGCCGCCTCGATCACCGACTCGTTGCGGCCGTCGCCATCGGGATCGGACTGCATGATGACGCTGAGGTCGAAGCGCCGCCCCATGGACGCGAACATCGCCGGCGACACCAGTTCGTCGTGCAGCACCACGCGGGACTCCACCGAGAGGCCGCTGCGCCGTGCCGCCGCCTCGAACCGCTCGACGGCGGCGCGCGCCGCCGCGTCGCCCTCGGCGAGGATCTCGCTCATGACGTCGGCGGGGAAGCCCGGAAACGCGAAGGTGGGAACGCCGGGGTAGTAACCGAAGGCGACGCCGGCGAGATGAGCCTCGAAGCGTTCGGCGAACGACATCGCATAGTCGCGCACCGCGTCGCGCGCCGGATCGTGTTCGAGATGCAGGACGATATCCTTGATCATGACTTCAGGTCTCCGCAGTTCGGGCGTTGAGCCGTATGTGTCACGGCATTGTCCCGCGCATGTTGACGTACATCAAGGCAGCCGGCCGCCGGGCTCCTATGGTCGGCTGCCGCCAAAACGGGACGTGCGATGCGAAATGAAAGATGCCGTGCTCAAGGACTATCGGATCTGCGTTCTCGACGACGATGCGGATGTCCTCCAGTCGTTGCGGTTTCTGCTTGAGACGCACGGCTTCACCGTCCGCACCTTCGGCGACGCCGCGGCGCTGTTGGAGACGATCGACCCGGGCGAGGTCGATTGCCTCGTGGTCGACTACAAAATGCCGCGGATCAACGGGCTGGAAGTGGCGGTGCGGCTGCGCCAGCGCCACATGACCGCGCCGGTGATCCTGATCACCGGCTATCCCGACCGCTCCCTCGAAGCCCGGGCGGCCGCGGCCGGGATCGAGCATATCCTGCTGAAGCCGCACCTCGAGGACAGCCTGGTCGCCTGCGTGCGGCAACTCGCCGGCCGCTAGCGCATCATCCCAAAAACGGGAACCCGGAAGGCCCTCCCCGGAGGGAACCCGGTCTACAACCTGTCAACTCCGGTCGATCCCCTAGGGCAGGGGCCTTAAGGCATTGGCCGCAATATTGAATACGCCCCGCATCGCGTACCAAGGGCTCCCCGATGAGGAGATGGCCCTATGCTTTCGCACGCGATCGCCGTTCACGACGCCCCCCGCCCCGCCGCGTTGCCCTCCGACATCGACGACCGGTTCGCCCCGGTGGTAAGCCGCGCCTGCCTCGCCGCCACCGAATATACCTACCAGCGCGACGCCGAAATCTATGGCGAGGACGAGCCGTCCCGCTACGTCTATCAGGTGTTGCGCGGCGCGGTGCGCACCTACAAGCTGTTGTCCGACGGCCGCCGCCAGATCGGCGCGTTCCATCTGCCGGGCGACGTGTTCGGGCTGGAGTCGGGAGCGAACCATCGGCTGACCGCCGAGGCGATCGTCAGGACCACCGTCCGGTTGGTGAAGCGGCAGAACCTGGAGCGGGCGGCCGCGACCGACGTCGGCCTCACCCGGCAGCTCTGGAGCATCACCGCCGACGATCTCCGCCACGCCGAGAACCACATGCTGCTGCTCGGACGCAAGACCGCGCGGGAGCGCGTTGCCGCGTTCCTGCTGGAAATGGACAACCGCCTGTCGGCCGCCGGCATGGTGGCGCTGCCGATGTGCCGCCGCGACATCGGCGACTATCTCGGGCTGACGCTGGAAACCGTTTCGCGCACGCTTTCGGAACTGCGCGACGAGAAAATCCTCGACCTTTCCGGCGCGCGCCAGATCATGCTGCGCAACCGCCAGCGCCTGCGCGTCATGAACGCGTGACGACGCGCGCGCGATGACATTGCCGTGATTGCGTCATCGCGGCAGCCTGAAAGGCAGGCGAACGCGCTACACTTGCAAAAAGCCGGGAGGGCGATCGCCGGATTGATTGATAGTCGTCAAAGCGACGCCGGCGGGGACGGCTATTCTGAACAAGGACACGGCCCCGCACAGGCATATCCTGCTGACGGCAAGAAAAGGATGCCGCAGATGACCCAGCGCGACCCGATCCCGCAAGCGAGCGACCGGAAGAACGGCAACGATTCCGGGAGCCGCGATTCCAGGACTCCCACCGCCGGGACTCCCACCTCCGGAACTCCCGCGCCCGCTTTACCCGCGCCGGTGCTGTCGCTGGCGAATTACCGCGCGCCACAGGCGGACGAACGCAAGGCGGACCCGCCGTCGCGCAAAACCCGCGCATCGGACTCCTACGCGGTGACCGCGATGTCCGACGTGATGGACCGCTCGTTCCACGCAGCGATCGCGCGCGGCACGCTGGGGCTGTCGCCGGCGGCGTTGACCGAGGCGTATCTCGACTGGGCCACCCACCTTGCCTTTTCGCCCGGCAAGCAGCTTCAGCTCGTCGACAAGGCGTTCCGCAAGGCGGTGCGCTTCACCCGTTACGCCGCGCAGTGCATGACGCCGGGGCCGTCGCCCACCTGCTGCATCGAGCCGCTGCCGCAGGACAAGCGCTTCGCCGATCCCGCCTGGCAGCGCTGGCCCTACAACTTCATCCATCAGTCGTTCCTGCTTCAGCAGCAATGGTGGCACAACGCCACCACCGGGGTGCGCGGCGTCTCGCGCCAGCACGAGAACATGGTGGAGTTCGGGGCGCGCCAGATCCTCGACATGATGTCGCCGTCGAACTTTCTTCCGACCAATCCCGAAATCCTGCAACGGACGCTGCAATCCGGCGGGATGAACTTCGCCGACGGCCTGCGCAACCTCGTCGCGGACTGGGAACGGGCGGTGAGCGGCGAGCCCGCCGACAGCGACGAATTCGTGGTCGGGCGGGACGTCGCGGTGACGCCGGGCAAGGTCATCTACCACAACCGGCTGATCGAACTGATCCAGTACGAGCCCACGACCGGCACGGTGCGGCCCGAGCCGGTGCTGATCGTGCCGGCCTGGATCATGAAATACTACATTCTCGATCTGTCGCCGCACAACTCGCTGGTGAAATACCTCGTCGATCACGGCTACACCGTGTTCATGATCTCGTGGAAGAACCCTGATTCCGGCGATCGCGACCTCGGCATGGACGACTATCGCGAGCGCGGGGTGATGGCGGCGCTCGACGCCGTCGCCGCCGCGGTTCCGGATCAGAAGATCCACGCGGTCGGCTATTGCCTCGGCGGCACGCTGCTGTCGATCGCCGCCGCCGCGATGGCGCGCGACGGCGACGACCGGCTGCGCTCGATGACGCTGTTCGCGGCGCAGACCGACTTCACCGAGGCCGGCGAACTGATGCTGTTCATCAACGAAAGCCAGCTCGCCTTCCTTGAAGACATGATGTGGGAGCAGGGTTTCCTCGACAGCCGCCAGATGGCCGGCGCGTTCCAGATGCTGCGCTCCACCGATCTGGTGTGGTCGCGCATCGTCAAGGAATACCTGATGGGCGAGCGCCAGCCGATGAGCGACCTGATGGCGTGGAACGCAGACGCTACCCGGATGCCCTACCGGATGCACTCGGAATACTTGCGGCAACTGTTCCTCGGCGACGATCTCGCGGAGGGCCGCTTCCGCACCGGCGACGGCAAGCCGGTGGCGCTCACCGATATCGATCTGCCGATCTTCGCGGTCGGCACCGTGACCGACCACGTCGCGCCGTGGCGCTCGACCTACAAGATCCACCTGCTGACCGACTGCGAGATCACCTACGCGCTCACCACCGGCGGTCACAATGCCGGCATCGTGTCCGAGCCGGGCCGCAAGGGCCGCAGCTTTCAGATCGCCACCCGCCGCACTGGCGAGCGCTACAGCGATCCGGACCAGTTTCTCGCAACCGCCGCGCGCAAGGACGGCTCGTGGTGGCCGGAATGGATCGCCTGGCTCGATGCGCGCTCCGGCGCGCGCGTCGCCGCGCGTGCGATCGACAGTTCGCCGAAAGACGGCCGGCGGCCTTACGACGCGCCGGGACTCTACGTGCTTCAAGGGTAGGGCATGATCCCGAAAAGTGGAATCCGGTTTTCGGACAAGATCATGCTCAAACAAAAAGATAAACGACGAGTCTGATTCAACGAAGTTGAACAGACTCGAGCGTGGGGACGACGGGAACGCTCCGCGCCGGCCCCGGTTTGATCGACTCCGACTTTCCCGATTCCGCAGAAGGAATGTGCGCATGTCCCAGGGTTCACCGTTCGGCAATTCCCCCGACCCGCAGCAATTCCAGAGCCAGCTCTCCGAGATCACGAAGAAGCAGATGGATACGCTCGCGGAAACGCAGCGGCAGTATTGGGAGGCGGCGGCCCGCGTCAGCCAGGTGTGGCTCGATCAGGCGCAATCGGAAGCCGCGCTGGTTTCCGAATTCTTCGGCCGCCTCGCCGCGGCGCGGTCCGCCCCCGACGTCACCGCGCTCTATCAGGAATTCGCCAATCGCCAGCTCCAGATCATCAACGACGCGACCCGCCGCATGTTCAAGGACAGCGAGGATCTGCTGAAGGCCAACGCCCGGCTGTGGCAACAGGGCTGGCCCGGTCGGGATCAGGAATAACGATCATCGTCCGGGCCGGGATCGCCCGGCCGGGACTCCCGCGCGACGGAGGCTCTCGATGTCGGACCGCCAGCATTCGCAAAGCCGCGACCACGCCACCGCCGGAGACGACGCGCATGAAGCGGCGGGGCGGCCCACCC
>JBASBO010000326.1:0-52610 GCA_049651165.1 Xanthobacteraceae bacterium
GAGCACCACCATCGCCGTGGTCACGCCCGCCATGCCGCGCACGGCGGCCTCGGCCCTGGCCCGGACATCGGTCCAGGCGGCGGCGCGCGCCGCATCGACGTTGATGGAGAAATAGACCTTGCCGTCGTTGATCGCGATTTCGGACAGCACGCTGGCTTGCGTCAGCGGAACGCCGTCCGGGGATTTGACGCTCGCCAGCACGTCGCGAATTTGTCGTTCGGTCACGCTCAATTCTGCTCTCCTGACGCTTCGCTTAATCCCAAAACGGCGCGCACGTCCTTGCGCCGCGACAAACCGATATTGCTGTCGGCGGCGCGGCCTTGTCCCGCCGCTCCTTAGAGCAACAGCCGCGATGCAGCGCAATGGGCCAATCGTCGGGACGGCAAAGGGTTCATCCCCGGTCATATGCAAGGCGCTCATGGCAAAGCCGCGCCACGGTTCTGCAAGGCCGCGCCACGGTATTGCAAGGCCGGGCGTTGCCCTGCGGGCGCGACGGACTATGCTGATGGCCTTCACCCGGCGCGGCCGGTCCGCGCCCTCTCCATTCCAGAACAACACGGCACGTCTCAAGCCGTTGCCGGCAGACACCCAAGGTAATCGACATGGCTAAAGTCGCATTCATCGGTCTCGGCGTCATGGGCTTCCCCATGGCGGGACACCTTCTCACGAAGGGCAAGCACGAGTTGACGGTCTACAACCGCACCACGGCGACCGCCAAAGCCTGGACCGACAAGTTCGGCGGCCGCGCCGTCCCGACCCCGCGCGCGGCGGCGGAGGGGCAGGATTTCGTGATGGCCTGCGTCGGCAACGACAACGACCTGCGCGCGGTCACCACCGGCCCCGACGGCGCTTTCGCCGGCATGAAGAAGGACGCGATCTTCGTCGATCACACCACTGCCTCCGCCGAAGTGGCCCGCGAACTCGACAAGGCGGCGACCGCGGCCGGCTTCCATTTCGTCGATGCGCCGGTGTCGGGCGGCCAGGCCGGGGCCGAGAACGGCGTGCTGACGGTGATGTGCGGCGGCGGCGAGCAGGCTTACGCCCGCGCCGAGCCGGTGATCGCCGCCTATGCGCGGATGTGCAAGCGGCTCGGCCCCGCCGGCTCCGGGCAGCTCACCAAGATGGTCAACCAGATCTGCATCGCCGGGCTGGTCGAGGGGCTGTCCGAGGGCATTCATTTCGCCAAGAAGGCCGGCCTCGACATCGAGGCGGTGATCGCCACCATCTCCAAGGGCGCGGCGCAGTCGTGGCAGATGGAGAACCGCTACAAGACCATGAACCAGAGCAAATACGACCACGGCTTCGCGGTGGAGTGGATGCGCAAGGACCTCTCGATCTGCCTCGGCGAAGCCCGCCGCAACGGCGCCAGCCTGCCGGTGACGGCGCTGGTCGATCAGTTCTACGCAGAGGTCGAGACCATGGGCGGCCGCCGCTGGGACACCTCCAGCCTGCTGGCGCGGCTGGAGCGCTGAACGGGCGGCTGCGCGAAGCGCTTGTTTGTCAGACCAGACATCCCACGTCGTCCCCGCGCAGGCGGGGACCCACAACCCCTGATGGTTGCGATCTGTGTGCCTGCCCAGCAAGGATCACAAGCGCCACCTGCATCATCGGCGACATAGCGTATGGGTCCTCGCCTCCGCGAGGACGACGATTTCGGTATTGCAAAATCCATGCGCCAGACGAATGTCCTGTCGGACACCCAAGGAGTCCGACAGCCTCTCCAGTTCCGGCATTTGCGAAAGCCGGGATTGGACCGCACACGCCGGCCCCTGCTTTTTAAGATTCCGTTAACCGGATTGTCGCGGCGTTTAAGGCTGCTCTTAATGATTTGGCGTCAGATATTAAAAAGAGGAAAATGTACCGCGCCGGCGCGCGCAGGATCAGTATTGCGTCATGAGTACGTCCGTCGAGCAGCCCGAGGTTGTTCAGCTCCCGGCCGGGGAGCCGATCGTGTGGCCCGCGCGCAACCGCCGCGTGGCCGCGCAACGGGTGCGTGAGGCGCGCGACCGCCTGACCTCGACCAGCGGCACCCGCCCCGCGTTCGACCGCGAGTTGCTGCGGCAATACGCCCAGACCCGCCAGTCGGCGTCCTACGTCATCATCCTGCTGATCGTGGCCTCCGGCGCGCTGTTCAGCGTGCTGATGCGACCGATCACGGCCATGGCGTGGATGGTGGGGACGCTGCTGGTCCACGGCATCATCATCCACGCCTGTACCAAATTTCTCAACGAGGCCCCCACGGCCGGCACGGCGCGCAAATGGCGGGCGCGCTTCATCACGCTGGATCTGCTCTACGGCCTGTGCTGGACCGCGATCCTGGCCTACCCATCCGGCTACGATTTCGTCTCCAGCACCTTCATGATCTTCCTGATGCTGCTGATCGTGGCGGTGTCGAGCATGCTGGCGTCGAGCCTGCCGATCGCCGCCTTCGCCGCCACCGCGCCGGTGACCGCGACGATCGCGCTGAACTTCGCGATGCACGGGACCCTCGACAGCTACGCGCTGGCGCTGCTCGCGGTCGTGGCCGAAGGCTTCTTCGCGCTGCTGGCGCACCGGCTGCACTCGACGACGCTGGCGACGCTGGAGGCGCGCGCGGAAAAGGACGCGCTGATCGGCGAACTCGAACAGGCCAAGGCGATTTCCGACGAGGCGCGCCACCGCGCCGAATCCGCCAACGTCGCCAAGTCCCGCTTCCTGGCGCAGATGAGCCACGAACTGCGCACGCCGCTCAACGCCATCCTCGGATTCTCCGAGGTGATGAAAAGCGAGATCTTCGGCGCGCACACCGTGCCGGCCTACAAGGACTATTCCGCCGACATCCACAATTCCGGCGTCCACCTGCTCAACCTCATCAACGAGATTCTCGACCTGTCGCGGATCGAGGCCGGCCGCTACGAACTCAACGAGGAAGCGGTGTCGCTGGTGCATATCGTCGCCGATTGCCACCATCTTCTGAAGCTGCGCGCCTCCAGCCGCGGCATCACCATCCACGAGATCTTCGAGGAGGACATGCCGCGGGTGTGGGGCGACGAGCGCGCCATTCGCCAGGTGGTGCTGAACCTGCTGTCGAACGCCATCAAGTTCACCCCGCAGGGCGGCGAGATCTGGCTGAAGGCCGGCTGGACCGCGTCCGGCGGGCAATATCTCAGCATCAAGGACACCGGCTCCGGCATCGCCGAGGACGAGATCCCGGTGGTGCTGGCCTCATTCGGACAGGGCTCGAACTCGATCAAGTCCGCCGAACAGGGCGCGGGGCTCGGGCTGCCGATCGCCAAAAGCCTGATCGACATGCACGGCGGCACCTTCACGCTGAAATCGAAGCTGCGCATCGGCACCGAAGTCATCATCACGCTGCCGCCCGAGCGGGTGATGTCGGCGCTGGCGCCGATGGCCGAGGAGGCCCCTGCCCTGCAGCCGGACCCGCTCTGGATCGAGCCGGTCGCCATGCAGAGCGGCCGCCGCCGCAACAAGCCGATCATGAACGCGGGCACGGGATTGTAGATCATGCGCCTGCAACCGCGAGCCGACGCGCGCCACGACCGGCAATGAGCGTAAGGGAGCCCGAGACGCCGTGTATCGCCGTCTGCATGATCGATCCGAAAAGCGGTCTGTGCTTCGGCTGCGGCCGCACGCTGGCGGAGATCGCAGGCTGGGGCGGGATGGCTTCGGCCGAACGGCGCGCGATCATGGCGGAACTGCCCGCGCGGATGGCGCAAGCCGGCCTGCCGCCCCCGCCCCCACCGCGACGCGCGGGCAATCGCGAACCGGACGCAACCTGAGCGCGGGTGACGCATGATCCGGGTCCTGCTGGTTCTGTTCGTCGCCACCGCCTGCGCGGTGTTCGCCTATGGCGATCCGGCCAAGATCACCACCGCGCGCAACTCGGTGACGGAGATGCTGCATCATCGCGCCGCCGCCGGTTCGCGCATCCAGCAGGTGCCGCGCGGCAACGGCGGCGAGTTCCGGCTCGACGCCCGCATCAACGGCGTCAATGTGCCGATGGTGATCGACACCGGCGCGACCTCGGTGGTGCTCACCTACGAGACCGCCAAGGCCGCCGGCCTGCCGCTGGAACTCCTGGACTACAACGTGCCGGTCGAAACCGTCGGCGGCAGCACCCGCGCCGCCCGCCTGACGCTCGACCGCCTCGCGGTCGGGCGGCTGGTCGAGCATTCGATCCCCGCGCTGGTGGTGCCGCGCGGCCAGATGAAGACCAGCCTGCTCGGCATGAGCTTCCTCGACCGGCTGGAGAGCTGGGAAGTGCGCCCCGACCGGCTGATGCTGCGCGGCTATCCCTAGAGCCTTTCCGATTCTGATGGAATCAGAAGCGGGACTCTATCTTTATGTTTGACGCGTTTCCTTCACGCGAACCGGTGCCCACTTCGCTCGAAAACGCTATGAATCACGCTTTCACGCCGCCGCGGCGCGCGTGCGCGGGCCGACCAGCGCCAGCGCCTCGCGCAGCACGTCAAGCCCGGCATCGGCCTTGACGCCGTGCTCGGACAGATGACGGCGGAACGCGCGCGCTCCCGGAACGGCGTGGAAGGCGCCAACGAAATGCCGCGTGATGGCGTGCAGCCGGACGCCGCGCGCCAGTTGCTCGGCGATGTACGGCATCATCGCCTCGATCGCCGCCGTCATGTCGACGTACGGCGCGGCTTCGCCGAACAGTTCGGCATCGACCGCGAGCAGCCGCCACGGCTCCTGATACGCCGCGCGGCCGAGCATGACGCCATCGACATGGTCGAGATGGCGCTTCGCCTCCGCGATGCCGGCGATGCCGCCGTTGATGACGATCGGCACCTGCGGCAGCGCCGCCTTCAGGCGATAGACGCGGTTGTAATCGAGCGGCGGGATGTCGCGGTTCTCCTTCGGCGACAGCCCGTTCAGCCACGCCTTGCGGGCATGGACGATGAGCGCGTCCGCGCCCGCCGCCACCACCGCCCGCGCCAGCCGGTCGAGCGCAATCTCCGGATCCTGATCGTCGATGCCGATGCGGCATTTCACCGTCACCGGCGCCGCGACCGCACGCTTCATCGCCGCGACGCCGTCCGCGACCAGGTCCGGCTCCGCCATCAGGCAGGCGCCGAAGCGGCCGTCCTTCACCCGGTCGGACGGGCAGCCGACATTGAGATTGATTTCGTCGTAGCCGAAGTCTTCGCCGATCTTCGCGCTGGTGGCGAGAGCGGCCGGGTCCGATCCGCCGAGTTGCAGCGCCACCGGATGCTCGCTGGCGTCGAACCCGAGAAGACGCGCGCGATCGCCACGGATCACCGCGCCGGTGGTCACCATCTCGGTATAAAGCCGCGCGCGGCGCGTAAGCTGGCGGTGAAAGACGCGGCAATGCCGATCAGTCCAGTCCATCATCGGCGCCACAGAAAATCGAAAGCCTAAGCCATTCATTTCATTTATCTTTTCACCTGCCAGTCGGTCCAATACCCCATTTGGCGCAATTCAGCAATTTAGCAGACAGGCCCTTGCCACCAACAGCCGATTTTACGATTTTGCCGCTGATAGTCGGAGAGATTTGGTGCCATTTCTTCGTCGCCGCACACATAGTGCACACGCGGGACGTTCGTAAAATCTGGGCAGCGGAACAGAGCTATTACCGTTGTCATCATGAGTATCGCGGCCTGAAGGTGACGCAGGCAGCACGGCTGGCCAGCACCGCTCGACGCAGCGCCGGCGTTTGCGGCCACGATCCGACGAGAAGCGCCCGACAGCAGATATCGTGCGGCTGGCTTCCAACTCAGGTCGCAATGGGTATCGTCGCATCAAAGCCCTGCTTCGACTGGAAGGCTGGACGATGAATGCCAGACCGGTCAAGCGCATCTGCGCCGCAGAAGGTTGAAAATAACCGATAAGCAGCCTTGACGAAGTCGAGACTTGGCTTCGGCAGCGCCACAAGAACAGCGAGGCTGATCGTATCAAGAAAGCACCGCCCCTAAATGTTCGATTTCGTAAAACGCGACCGATGAAGGAGCATCGAGAGAGCCTCAGATATGGCGCGCGTACGATTGTCCTGATCCCAGTAAAATCCTTCGGTGAGATAAAGGTCCTGCGCGAATTCAAGCCCCATGCCGTGTACGGTACTCGGATAGACAACGAGCGGAGCGATATACTGCTCAGGCGTGATGCCGCACAGATTCGTGGCAAAGCGTGAATTGCAGAACTCAATCAGGATTCACGGATGTGCTTTCAGATATGGATCTGACGGAAAAACGGCTGGATTCGGAAAAACATCCTCCAGATATCCATTAATGATGCTGGACTCGTTCAATGCCCGATTTCCGTGGAGCAGCACAGGCACCTCGCCAGCCGAGCCTTCGGGCCCTTCAGCACGAGGCCTTGTTCATTCGCCCATTGCCGTGTTCGCGTTCATATCTCTTACGGGCTGCCAGAACGAACCGGTCTTGAACGATGAAACAACTGCGATGAAGCTTCCCGTAGAGAGACACATGCTCGCAACAAACGCGCCTCCTATATGGAAGATCGGCATATGAAGCAGACGACGATCGCCCGGTCGCATACACGTCCAGGTGTCCGGGCTCATTGCCGAGTAACTGTACATATATGAGGAGAGAACTCCTTTGGAGCGACCTGTCGTGCCGGACGTGTAGATGATGGATTGTGTGTGCCACGGCTCGATCGGCGCGGCGAGATCAGCAAGGCGTTCAGGGTCGCCGTGAAGTCTGATCAATGGGCAGGATCGAATAGCAATCAGCATAGAGACTGCCATGCACCTCACCGGCGGAGAAAATCGTCGAGAGACCGGTTGGCGCGTGCTTGATGACCTGTTTCAGGCAGCCGCCATCGACGATTGCAAATCTCGCACTTGAACCGCTAAGGACATGCTGAAGGAGAGCACCTTTCAAAGCAGGATTGATAGGGACGAAGATTGCTCCGAGACAATTTGCCGCGAACAGAGCCAGCAGCCCTGTTGGGCCGTTCGGCATCATGACGATGACGCGGTCGCCTTGCTCCACGCCGGCAGTTTGCAATCCGGCGGCACAACTCCTTACAAGCTTCAGGAGTTCGCCAAACGTCCATTCGGCGCACCACATCGACGAATTGGGTTATCTGCTATGTCATGGCTTTGGCAGCGCGTTGACTGAAACGGCGGTTAAAGATGAACTCGGCCATGCGGTTCTTCATCATCTCGATGCTGCCTCCGGCGATCATCCATCCCTTGGTGCGCAGCATGCAATATTCAGCCAGTGTTTCGCGGCTGTAGCCCATGCCGCCCATGATCTGCACGGCTTCGCACGCCACCTCGAAACCCGTCTGGTTGCAGGCAAGCTTGGCGATGGTGGTGTCGTAGGCGGATGGCAGGCCGGTGTCGGCCCCGACCGCCGCCTTGTAAAGCAGAAGCTGCGCCGATTCCAACTTCATCGCCATGTCGGCGAACTTCCATTGCAGACCCTGGAACTCGCAGAGTGGCCGACCGAACTGACGGCGCTCGCTGGCGTAGTCGCGCGCCAGATTGAAAGCATGACGTCCAATTGCGAGCGAGCGCGCGGTATTTCCGATCCGCTCCGCGTTGAAAGCCGCGATCTGTCGTTTGAAACCGCCGGGGCCAAGCAGGATATTCTCCTTCGGAACGCGCGCATTGTCGAAGTAGAGCGGACACCATTCCTCGCCGCTCATGAAGCCGGACGGTTCTCCCACAGTGAGGCCGGGTGTGCCGCGTTCGACGATGATCGACCCGATGCCGTCCATGCCAGGGCCGAAGCGAACATACACCAGATAAATCGACGCATCGCGACTGTGCGTGCCGAAAATCTTCTGGCCGCTCAGGACGTAGTGATCGCCCTCCTCCTTCGCCGTGGTTCGCAGATCGGTCGCCGCCGATCCTGCTTCGGGCTCGGTCATGCCGAGCGAGATCAGGATTTTCCCGCTTAATAAATCAGGCAACCATTTCGCCTTCTGCGACGGCGTGGCGTATTCCGCAAAGGTGCGGATCGCACCGAAATTTCCCGCCTGAATGATATCGGCGCTCTTCGGGCAGACCAGGGCCATCTGCTCGATGGCGATGACAGCATCCATGAGGGTGCCGCCCTGTCCCCCATCCTCCGGCTTGATCGTAATGCCGATGAGGCCCTGCCGCGCAATCATCTGCGCCACATCCCACGGATAGCCGGGATCGTGGGCGCGTTTCAGCGCGCCCTCCTTCAGCTTCTCCGTCGCGAAGCGCCGCACGGAGTCCGCGAAAAGTTTCTGATCCTCGGAAAGCTGAAAATCCATCTGTTGCTCCAGTTCGGGATGATCGATCCGCCGTCGATCATCCGGGTTCGCGATGAGTCAGAATGCGGCGCATCACCGAGCGGGGGCCTCAAGCAGCGACACCACGCATGCCGCTTCCTCGAAGCCGTGAAAGCCTCCGCCATTTTCGGCGAGCGCGATGCGGGCGCCTTCCACCTGGCGCGCGCCCGCCTCGCCTCTCAACTGCGTGACGAGTTCATGGATCTGGATGACGCCGGTCGCGCCGATCGGATGCCCCTTCGACAGCAAACCGCCGGATACGTTGATCGGAAGGCGACCACCGAGCCGGGTCGCGCCGCTCTCGACCAGCGCTCCACCTCCGCCGATATCGGCGAACCTGCAATTCTCGCTTTGCAGGATTTCCGCGAAGGCGGTGGCGTCGTGAAGCTCGGCGACGGACACGTCCTCGGGGCCGAGACCGGCGATCGCATAGGCGCGATCGGCGGCCACCCGCGTCAGGTGCCGCTCGACCTCATGCGCCGTCCGGTTGCTGCCGCTGCTGACGGCGACGGCGCGAATGCCGACCGCGCGACCGCGTGCGAACCGGGCCAGCGCGTGTCCGGACGCGAGGACCAGCGCCCCCGCGCCGTCGCTCATCGGCGCGCACATGGCGCGCGTCATCGGCCATGAGATCAGCTTGTCCGCCAGCACCTCGTCGGCGGTCATCGGCGTGCGATATTGCGCGTTGTCGTTCCACTGCGAATGCCAGTGGTTCTTCGCCGCGACTTCCGCGATCTGACGCTCCGTCGTGCCAAAGCGCGACATATGGTATCGCGCCATGGCGGCATAGATATCCATGAACACCGACCGGTCCGTCCCGGCCTGGCGCGCCTTGTCCGGCGAGGGAAGGTCATCTCCCAGGGCCAGGAGGGCCGCCATCTGGTGGTCGGCAACGTCGCGATCCCAGCTACCTTTAAAGGCTTCGAACATCTCCCTGTTCTTGTCGCGGAAGTTCATCTTCTCGGCGCCGACCACCAAAGCGACGTCATGGATTCCGGAACGAACGGCCGCCCACGCCTGGGCGAGGCCGGAACTGGAACTGGCGCAGGCATTGTCGGTATTGAAGATCGGAATACTCTCGAAGCCATGGGCGCGAAGAACGCATTGGCCGCGAATGTTGTGCTGGCCTTCGAGCACGCCGAGCCGCGTATTGCAGAACCACGCCGCCTCGATTGCATCGCGACCAATTCCTGCATCGGCGAGCGCCAGATCGATGGCGCGGGCCGAAAGCTGCTTCACGCTCAGGTCCCAATGCTTGCCGAGCGGAGTCATGCCCACGCCGACGATATAGGCCTCCGTCATGACCCTTTTCCTTTTCAGTATCGCCCGCCGGTGACGTGCAGCACGTCGCCGCTGATGTAACCCGCGCGCTCCGACGCGAGGAACGCGACGACGTCCGCGATGTCCTCCGGCTGACCGATGCGCGCGACCGACATCTTGGTAATCCGCATGTCGCGCGCAAATCCGGCATTGTTGACGAGGATGTGGACAGCGCCGAAATGCGCGGTCGTTCGCTCGACCATCGTGGTGACGGACTGTTCGTCGGTGACGTCGCAACCGATCGCCAGCGCATCGCCACCCGCTTCACGCAGCGTCGCCGCCTGCGCCTCGGCCCGGGCCTGGTTGATGTCGACCACGGCGACCCGCGCGCCCTCGGCGCACAGCCGGGCGGCGACCGCCGCTCCGATGCCGCTGCCGGCCCCGGTCACCATCGCGACCTTGTCGGACAATCCCAATTCCATTCTGCTGCTCCTCGGTCTCGACGGCGGCCGCGCGCGATCAATCCCGCTTGAGAACGACCAGCCCGTCGAGAGCGACGACGCCCTCCCCCTCCGGCTTGACCAGCAACGGATTGATCTCCGCATCCGCGATGGCGTCGATTGCCGCCAGTTGCGACATGGCGACGATCGCTTCGGCCAACGCGCCGCAATCGCCCTTCGGCAACCCGCGATAGCCGCGAATAACCGCAAGGCCCCGCACCTCGTCGATCATCGATCGCGCGTCCTCAAGCGTCGTTGGCGCGAGGCGAATGGCGGCGTCGTGGTAAATCTCGGCGAGAACGCCGCCCATGCCCAGCACGATGATCGGGCCGACTTCCGGATCGCGGCGATATCCCAGGATCACCTCGGCAAGGCCGCGCTCCATCTGTTGCACGAGGATGCCTTCGATCTTCGCCTCCGGATGTTTACTGGAAACGTTGGCGAGGATCGACCTGACCGCCGCCGACAGTTCGTCCGCACTCGTCACCCCGAGCATGACACCGCCGGCATCGGTCTTGTGCGGCACGTCGGCGGACAGCACCTTGGCGACCACGGGGAAATTCAGGGTCACCGGCTCATCCTCCGAGCGGATGACGGTTGCGGCCGCGCAGGACATGCCGATCGCCGCGAACATTGCACAAGCATCGACCTCGTTCGGCTTCCGGCCATCGAGCCCGGCCATCACGCGGTTGACGGCGGCGTCGAGCGACGTCGACGGCGGAATCAAATCCCGCGGCACCGACCAGTCCTTCCATGCCCGGATCGCGTCGGCGCATGTCTCCGGCGTACTGAAGCCGGCAATTCCCGCTTCGGCGAGCTGGCGCAGACCGACCTCCGCATGCGGGGCCAGGAACACCGCGAGCGGTTTGCCATACCGCTCCGCCCGCACCAGCGGACCAACCGTGATCTCGGGCTGGAACTGCGCCGAGCTGCCGCCGACCGCCAACAGCAGATCGCAATGCGCCGAGGCCATCATCTCGTTGGCGACCGCGCCATAGACTTCGGCCCTGGTTCCGGCCAGCGTCAGATCGGTGAGGCGACCGCGCGGGATCTTGACATTGCGGCGCGCGAGATTATCGACCACCGCGTCGCTCGGAGGCACGACTTCGACTCCGAGCGTTCCCAGACGGTCAGCGACCGTCGCCGCCCCACCGCCGGTCGTCGTCATCACCGCCACGCGATGGCGTTTCGCCGGGCGTTGCCCGAAAAGCATTGTGGGAAGCTCGAACAGCGTTTCGAGGCAATCGACGCGAAGGATGCCATTGGCCCGGAAGAACGCATTGGCGACTTCATCGCCGCCGGCGATCGCGCCGGTGTGAGAGGCGGCAAGGTCGCGCCCGAGATCGGAGCGTCCGAGCTTGTAGGCGATAATGGGCTTTCCGGCTTCGATTGCGCGACGGGCGGCTTTCGCCAGGCGCGGCGCCGACCGAAACGTCTCCATGAACAGAAGAATGGCGCCGGTCTCGGGGTCGTCGACCAGCCAGTCGGAGATCTCGCCGACCGTCAGATCGCACTCGTTTCCGATCGAAACGATTTTCGAGAACCCGACGCCGCGTCCCAATCCACGGGACATCAGACCGCCGGTCATGCTACCCGACTGCGAAATGATCGCCAGCGGCCCCCGCCGGATATCGAGCTTCTCGACTGCGGCATTGATCGACAGCGCGCAGGAGGGATGGCTGCTATAGATGCCGCTGCAATTGGGGCCGACCAGCCGAACGCCGCCGCGCCGGGCGATGGCCAGCAACTCCTCCTGAAGGCCGCGCCCTTCGGGACCGGTCTCGGCGAAGCCATCCGAATAGATGGTGGCGACGGTGACCTTCTTGGCGGCGCATTGGGTGACGGCCTCCATGACCGCGTCACGGGGGACCATGATGAACGCATGATCGATGGCGTCCGGCACAGCCGTCAATGTCGGATAGGCGCGATCGCCGCCGATCTCATTCCGATTCGGATTGACGGGAATGATCGTACCGGTGAAGCCGTGCTTCCTGAGCGTTCTTTGCGGACGAGAGGTATGCTTCTTCGGATCGCCCGATGCGCCAATCAGCGCGATCGTTCGCGGCGAAAAAAGCGCCTCATATTGCCGCCTGTCCTGCTCGTTCATTCGAACCTTCCTGTCCCGCTCGCTTTCGGCAATCGCTCGGCGTCAGCCGCGGCGCTTCCCGCCCGATCGCGATGATGCCTGTGGTTTCCAAACACCTGTTGGGATCGAGGGCGACGCAACCAGCGGCCCGGGTTGCGCACGTTCGAGGCGTTCCGGAAAATCAATTCGGAGAAATAGCAACACCCATCTCGGGAGTGCGCCGCTGACAGCGCCGCCTGTCTATCCGGCGCTCGTTCTCTACCCGCCGCTACTGCATTCCGCCCATACAGATGTACTTGACCTCCAGATAGTCCTCGATGCCGTATTTCGAGCCTTCGCGTCCGACGCCGGATTCCTTGATGCCGCCAAACGGAACAGCTTCATTGGCCATCAGTCCGACATTGACGCCGACCATCCCGAACTCGAGCGCCTCCGCGACGCGCCAGACCCGCGCGTGGTCGCGGCTGTAGAAATAAGCCGCCAGCCCAAACTCGGTGTCGTTCGCCGCGCGGATCAGAGATTGCTCGTCCCGGAAGCGAAACAGCGGCGCCAGCGGGCCGAAGGTTTCTTCCCGAGCCAGCCTCATCGTCGCGTCGGCGTCGCCAATCACCGTCGGCTCGAAAAATGTGCCGCCAAGCGCGTGCCGCTTGCCACCAATGAGAAGACGCGCGCCTTTCGCGAGCGCGTCGCTCAGATGCGCCTCGACCTTCCTGACGCCGCGGACGTCGTGAACGGGGCCGAACGTCACGCCTGGTTCGGCGCCGTTGCCGATCTTCAACGCCGCAACCTTGGTCACGAACTTGGCGGCAAACTCGTCATAGATGCTGTCATGAACGTAGAAGCGGTTGGCGCCGACGCAGGCTTGTCCGGCATTCCGAAACTTGGATCCCATCGCGCCCGCGACAGCCGCGTCGATGTCGGCGTCTTCGAACACGATGAACGGCGCGTTGCCGCCCAGCTCCAACGCGACCTTCTTCACCGTGCCGGAGCACTGCGCCATCAGTTGACGGCCGACCGTCGTCGAACCGGTGAAGGAGAGTTTTCGCACGATCGGGTTCGCGGTGAACTCGACACCGATATCGTGTGCATCGCCGGTGACGACGCTGAACACGCCGGCCGGAATCCCGGCGCGATGAGCCAGCTCCGCCAGAGCGAGCGCGGAGTAAGGCGTGCTGTCAGCCGGACGAACCACCATCGTGCATCCGGCCGCCAGCGCCGCGGCGACCTTGCGGGTGATGATGGTGTTCGGAAAATTCCAGGGCGCGATCGCCGCGCAAACGCCGATCGGCTGCTTGATGACAACGACGCGGCTATCCTTCGCGGACGTCGGAATCGTTTCGCCATAGGTGCGCCGCGCCTCCTCGGCGAACCACTCGATGAACGCGGCCCCGCCGGCGATTTCATTGCGCGCCTCGGCGAGAGGTTTGCCCTGCTCGGACGTCAATATGAGAGCCAGGTCGTCGGCATTGGTGATAATAAGGTCGAACCAGTTGCGAAGCAGCCGGCCGCGTTCCTTGGCGAGCGTTTCGCGCCATGACGGGAGCGCTTCGTTCGCAGCCACAATCGCGCGGCGCGCTTCCGCGGCTCCCATCCGCGGGACAGTGCCGATCGTCTCCCCTGTCGCCGGATTGACGACGGTGATGACGGCGCCGTCGTCGGCGCCGATCCATTGTCCGTTCACACATGCCTGGGAGCGCAGGAGCGCGGCATCCCTGAGTCTGAGGTCGCCCACAGCTCACGCCTCACTTGGGATCGTTGCCAAAGTGCGACGGCATCTCGAAACCCGAAGCACCGCCTTGACCCGCAACCGGTCCCGGCTTCCAGGTCTCGTTCCAATCCTTCGGATACGGATACCAGGCCGAACGGTATTGCGGCGTCGAAATCTCGGTGTCGATGCTGATAACCGTCGGTTTGCCGCTATCGATCGCAGCCTCCAGCGCAGGTTTGAAATCGGCGGCGCGTGTCACGCGGATGGCTTCCGCGCCCATGCTCCGCGCCATCATGACGAAATCCGGGCCCCAGAGATCGTTCTCGCCCACGATCCGATAGTCGCACAGCGATTCGCGGCCGTATAACTTGAACATGGCCTCGCGCTCGATCTGGAGCGTGCGGTTGTCGAACACGATCCAGACCACCGGAAGCTTCTGCTCGACGGCCGTCATGATGACGCTGGACCGCATGATGAACGATCCGTCCCCCAGCAGCGCCATGGCCGGGCCGTTGCCGCTGGCCATGCTCGCGCCGATCGCCGCCGACGCGCTCCATCCCATCCGATGCATGAAGCCGCTGTGATAGACATGGCGCGACGAGGCGCGGAGAAATGGCGGACCGTAGCTGAGCATCTGCCCGGTATCGAAGAACACCGGCATTTCCGGGCATTTCGCCGCGACGACCTGGCTCGCATCCTCGCAAACGCGCGCATAATGCAGCGGGGCGATATCGGATGTGCGCATTCCCCGTACGGCTTCGTTCCACGACTTGCGCTCGCCGTCGAGTTCGCTCGTCCAGGCGGATCGCTCCTTGATGGACGCCTGCCGGGCCGCCGCGGTGAGTGCTTCCAGCCCGAGCCGGGCATCGGACGTCAGCGCCACCGATGTCGGATAACACCGGCCCAGCTCCGAGGTGTCGATGTCGATGTGGACAAGCTTAGTGTTGTTCGGGATGTCGAACAGCGTCCAGCCGCCGGTGTCGATATCGGTGAAATGGGTGCCGATGCCGATCACCAGATCGGATCGACGTGCCGCGTGATTGCCATGCCCCGTGCCGGCACGACCAATGCAACCCACGGAGAGGCGATGGTCTTCCGGAAAGGCCGCCTTACCCGTCGACGTCGTCGCAACCGGAATTCCGGTTGCTTCCGCAAACGCAAGCAGCGCGGCGTGCGCGCCCGAATTGGCGATGCCGCTGCCGACGACGACCAGCGGCCGTTCCGCCTTGCCGATCAGCTCGATCGCATCGCGAACGCCTTCGGGATCGGGACCCGGCGGACGGAAGCGGGTATACGGCTTCGGATCCGGCAGATTGTCCGGGATCATCGCGTGCTGAACGTCAAAGGGAACCGCAAGCACGACCGGACCGGGACGACCCGACAGCGCAGTTTGGTAGGCCTTCAGAAACATATCGAGCGTGGTGTCGGGCCGCGTCACCATGAATGCCTTTTTCGAGATCGGTTTCAGCGCCGCCGTCCAGTCCTCCGGGCCGGCACGATAGGCTTCCTCGATGCCGCCACGATCAAACCAGTGGGTGGCTCCGACGCCGGCGATAACCAGCATTCCGATCGATTCGTAGAACGCGGTGGCGACGGCCGGCACGATGTTCATATTGCCCGGACCGACGCTGGTGGTGACGATCGGAAGCGGACCACCGCGCTTGTAGCGCCAGTAGCCGTCCGCGAGTTCAACCGCCTGATCTTCCATGCGCGCGCCGATGCAACGGATCCGGGTTTCATGCACCAGAGAGTCAAGCAGGCCCCAATTGCCATGGCCGTTGATGCCGTAGACGACCTCCGTGCCCATCTGCTCCAGGAGCCGCGCGATGGCGGACGCGACAGTAATCATTTTCTCTGCCATGGATTTATCCTTTGTTGTCGTTCGATGGCTGTTGCGGTTTCAATGTTGGACTGTCGCCTTGCGCAGGGCCTGCCAGAGCTGATGCGCGTCTTGAGCATGGTGAAATGAAGTGATCGCCTGTTGCAAACGATCGGCGTCCGGCCGGGCAATGCCGAGTGCGATGTTGTCCCGGAACTTGGCCTCCACGCCGGACGCGCCAAGAGGCAACCCTCGAGATCCGAGATTGTGCGGCACGAAGCTTTCGCTCACGCTTCCATCGGCGAAGCGGACACGAACGAGCGCCGGAAAACTCTCCGGAAATTCCTGGAAGGGTCGCGCCTGATAGGTCACCTTCCGCGCGATATCGCTCATCCGGGGATCGGACAACTTCTCGATGGCGAAGCTTTTCACATCGAGTTGCCCGTCGAGGATCGTTCGCGCGATCGCGAACGGCGCGCTGAAACGCCCCTCATAGGCATTGCGCGGCCCGCGCTTGGTGTCCGCAGGCTCGAATATCAGACCCACGTACCATTCCGGCACTTCGCACCGGATCTCGGCGATGCTTTCGACGCTGTCGAGCGAAAGGATGCCGCGTTCGCGAAGATCGAGAATGGCCTGCACAATCGGATGAATGCACATGCAGGCCGGATAAGGCTTCGGCGCCATGTCCTCGACTTCGAACCGCTCGGTGATCGGATGAAGAACGATGTCGGAGTCGATCTCCAACCCGGCGAAGGAACGGAATATGCCGTACCGTCCCTCGATCACGGTTCGCGGTCCGGTCAAGCCGGCTTGCGCAAGCGCGAGCGCCCGGATGCCGCAATGCGCCGCCCAACCCGGCTGCATTTGCTTCACATCGCTGCCGTCCGACAGATACTCCATGAGCCCCGACGCCATGCTTCCCGCAATGCCCATGGCTTGCACGGTGGTGCCGACGGAAGCTTCCGACAATCGCGCCGCGATACAGGTCGCGGCGAACACACCCAACACCGCCGATGATTGAAATCCGCGTTCAAGGAACCGCCCCGGCGCAAGGCGGCCAAGCCGCGCCGATACTTCGTAACCGAGAGCGGCGGCGGCGATGATGTCCCGCGGGCGTTTTTGGAGAGCCTCGCCAAGGGCGAGCGCAACCGGCACATTGACGGCGCTCGCATGCATGATGGCCGCCGGGTGAGTGTCGTCGAAGTCAATTCCGTGCGCCAGCATTCCGTTGGCGAGGGCTGCGTCGTGCGACGTCGCCCCACGGCCCGTACCCCAAACGACGGCCGAGTCGCACGCCCTTTCCGTAAGGGCGAGGACTGCACCGGCGCCCGCTACTCCCATGGCCGCGCTGGCGAGCGCCACGCCGATGGTATCCTGCATGCAGAGCACGGTCGCCTGGATCGCAGCCTCGGATATCCGGTTGGCCGGATGATCAAGCACGATCGCAACGAGGCGTTCAGCAAGCGAGCGCTGCGCGGCGATGTTGGTGTCAGCAAGTGCCATCGGAATCTCGGGAGCAGACGAGACTCCCGCTCCGTTTGAGGTTTTTATCGAAATTTTCGGGGCGAGTTCAGGACGTGGCGCGATGCCACGCCCTCAGGTTTTGCCAACGGCGCTTGTCAATGGCAGATCGAGAAATCGAAGTCCCAATCCGATGCCGAGGCGGGTTGAACGCGTGATGATCAACCCGATTCAGGTCGTTACTGCTTCTCGATCACGCAGGCGTCGCTGATCTTTCCGAACGCGGTTTCAGGATCGATCTTGGTGACGATCTTGTAGAAATCACCAGGGAAGCGAACCTCGCTCGGCCCCTTCATCTCGGCGAGATAGAGATTGCGCATGAGACGCCCGTCGGCCCGTATCCGCGCGTCCTTGTTCACGAGATCGGTGACGGGCGTGTTCCGCATGGCCGCCGCGACGGCTTCGGGCGCGTCGGTGCCGGCCGCCTTGACCGCCTTGAGATAATGCAAGGTCGCGGAATACGCGCCGGCCTGGTTCGCCCCCGGCATCTTGCCTTTCGAGCGCGCCGCGAAGCGCTCGCTGAACGAGCGCGTTTCATCGTTCATCCCCGGGAAAAACACCGCGGCCGTGAGCAATCCTTGCGCGGCGGTGGGGCCGAGCGCCGCGGCGTCATTCTGGGACAGCACAAACGCCGCAAGTTTCTGGCCGCCCGCAGCGACCCCGAACTCCTTGGCCGTCTTGACCGAATTGACCAGATCGGCGCTGACATTGGCGAGCGCCACAACCTGCGCCTTGGATCCCTGGGCCTGGAGGATGAACGATGCGTAATCGACGGTTCCGAGAGGATGACGCGCCGCTCCGCTGACGACGCCGCCCTTCTCGCGCACAATCGCGCTCGCTTCCTGCTCCATCGAATGGCCGAACGCATAGTCAACCGTGAGAAAATACCAGGAGTTCGCCTGCTGATTGTCCATCATTCCGTTGACGACCGTCGCGGCGATGGCGCGGGTCGACCAATTCCATTGAAAGCCGGTCGGCGAACACATCTTGCCTGACAGATCAGTCGCAGCGGATCCGATGACGATGTTGACGCGCTTTCGCTCCTTGGCGAGATTCTGGACCGCCAGAGCAACCCCGGAATTACCGAGGCCCGTCACCATGTTGACATTGTCGATGTCGAACCAGCGGCGAACGATGGAGAGCCCGATATCGGGCTTGTTTTGATCGTCGCCCGACAAGACCTCGATCTTTCTCCCCAGCACCTCTCCGCCGAAGTCCTCGACAGCCATGCGAACCCCGAGGACATTGCCCGGCCCACCAAGATCCGCGAGCGGCCCGGACATATCTTCCAGCACCCCAATTCGGATCGGGCCCGCATTCGAATTGGCCTGCGCCAGCGCGCCGGCAGCACCCAGCGATGTCAATACAACCAAAGCTGTAAACACACGACCTGCTCTCACGGCGTCTTCCTTTCCTATAGTGGTTCGATTTTTCATTCATACAGTCGTTTGAATGACTTTTGATCTTCGTCCGCCGCATTGTCAATCCAAAATCAGGGGTGCGACAAATTTTCCGAGTCGGCCGCAGATCGTGCGGGCCACCCAACTCAATGCGCGCGGAGGCCCGCGCCCGCGGCGCAATCTCCGCGAGGAATCTGTTTTGCCAAATATTTTTAGTATGGAATGTTTTCGGAGCGTGATCAGTCTGGATGAAAGCGCTTGCCGTCATCCTGAAGCGCGAGCGGCGAAGCCGCGAGCGATAGCAAGTTGGCCAGCCCACTTGCGTTCTCAAGAACTCATCTCGGGTAAACCCAAGATGAGGGGATGATGGTCGCCCTTCGAGGCGTTGCTTCGCAATGCGCCTCAGGGTGACGGTCGAGCGTTTCAATCTCGGAAAATCATGCTTTAGATCCGCGTGAAACGCGGATCTATGCGCTGCGGAGTCTGCGCACCTTTCGGGCTTTGGCGCTGATGGTGTGACTTTCCGGCGGCTGCCGGAAGCTGGCGATCGCCAAGGCGATGAATTCCTGAATAGCCTCATCAACGCTGAGCGGCGCGGCCGAAGTTGCCTTGGCCATGCCTTTTGGCAGCCTGCTCATGCGGGCCGGGCCTCCCATCGCATAGGTCACCGCGCCGATGACGAAATTGTAGCGAAACACGATTTCAGGGATGGAAAGCTGCGGGCAGACCTGCTGAAGGATACCGATGAACCGCGTCCGAACCTCTTCGTAATAGGTTTCAAGAAAGGCCCCCTCGTTCGGCGACGAGAATGCATGACCGAGGAACTGCATTACGACAAGAGCGCGTGCGCTTCCGGAAGCCGTCGCCGAAAAACGCAGAGGAGGCGTTATCAGCGCGGTCAGAATCTGTTCAAGAGTCGGTATTCCCGACGGCGCCGAAGCAATTAAATCGTCGAGCATCCGAAGGCGTTCTTCGTTGAGCGGAACCACGCGCCTTCTGAAAATCTGCTCGAACAGACGTTCCTTGGTTCCAAAGTGATAATTCATCGCCCCAATATTGACGTCCGCCGCCATCGCGATAGCGCGGACAGAAACCGCTTCGGGGCCCTTTTCGGCGAACAACTTCTCCGCGACATCAAGGATGCGCTCCCGGGTCACCAACCCGATGGCTGCCGTATTTCCTCCCCGACGATCCGCAGTCATGCTCTTGTTTCCGATCAATGATGGTGGGTCGCTATTATGCGACCGACTGTAACTTGCACGCCACCTTATACTCGCATCCGGTTGATGATCTCAATGCCCAGCGTGACGTCGCGCGGAAGGTCGAAAGAGACCAAGTCAGCGGGAGCGATGATGGGCGTATCTTCCCATCGTCAGACCCGGCTGGAGCCAATTTCTCCGATCAGATAGCGCCTCTCCTCAAGTCGGTTCGCGAACGCAAAATATCAGCGACCGATGAAGCCGGACGCAGGCTTCGCTACACATGCCAGTGCAGCTTGCCAATAATCTTCAGTGAACGCATTCGAGTGTATGTTGTAGCCCTTGCGTCAAACGCCAATGATTCCGGCCTGACCATTAGGTCACGAGTGTGAGACCTTCGCAAAGTCGGTTCGTCTCAACCCCACAAGGCGACTCTTACGGGAAGCGCACGCTTAAACGAACGGATTAGTCATATCTACGCCTCATCCAAGTGTGCATACCACCATGCGATTAAGGGCTAATCCCATCACGCCGCAACCGCTGCGCTCGTTCATCGCCTCCCACGCGTGGCCGCTGCTGCCGCTTCTTATGTGACCACCCCGTACGTATTGCAACGTCTTGATCCTCCTAGATTACTCGCGTTCCGGTGATCGCGCTGGAGCTGGTATGCAGAGTATGGTTTAGCCCGCTGGAGGCATTCGTCTCCTGAGCGGGATCGTACTGAAACCATAATTTGCATCAAAGCCGCCTCATGCAAACGTACGAAGACGGATCGAGCCGATTGCGCTTACGCTGCTTCAACGCTCCGATCGATCAGAATGCTGGAACCGGACTTTCGTAGACGAGGGAAAGTGCGATTGCGAGCTTTAGCAACGCGGAGGCTTTGATGAAGGCAGTGATTCAATGCGGCGGCAAAGGTACGCGCTTACGCCCCCACACATCGATTCTACCGAAACCACTCATGCCGATCGGCGCGCGTCCCGTACTCGAGCTCGTGCTCAAGTGGCTGAGACGTAACGGGATCAGGGAAGTCTACGTCACGACGGGATACTTGGGCCATCTCATTCGCAGCGTCTGCGGCGACGGCAATCAATGGAACATGAGCATCAACTATACGCAAGAAATGGAGCCGCTCGGAACCATCGGCCCGCTTTCACTGCTGCGCGACAAGCTCGATGAGTCATTTCTAGTTCTCAACGGCGACGTGCTGACGGATTTGAATCTCAATCAGTTCGTCAGCGGCCATCGTCGCCGCAACTCCAAGCTCACGATCGCCACCGCGATCCGCCCGACAAAGATGGATTTCGGCGTGATCGACGAAACGGAAGGCCGCGTAACCGCTTTCCGCGAGAAACCGGAACTCACGCATCTCGTCAGCATGGGGATCTACTGCATGGATCCCTCCGTGCTTGAACGAATTCCGTCAGGCGTTCCCTTCGGCTTCGACGACCTGATGTTCCAGATGATCGACGACGAGGTACCTGTCAATGTGTTCAAGCACAATGGCCTCTGGCTCGACATCGGACGCGTCGAAGACTTCCTGAAAGCCCAGGATGTCGCGTGGGACGAACAATCGCCCGTGTTCGCAAAGCCCGCCGCCGCCTGATTCACCTGGTGGCGCGGTGATCGCAACAGGCACGGTCACCGCGGCCGTTCAGCCCGGATTGGAGATAAGCACATGCTATTGGTATCGGAGCCGGTTCTGGGAGAAGACGAGAAGGCTGCTCTTGCCGCGGTGATCGAGAGCGGCTGGGTGACGATGGGAGACAGGGTCGGCGAATTCGAGCAAGCGTTTGCGCGTTTGCATCAGACGGATGATGCGATCGCCGTCGGCTCCTGCACGGCGGCCCTCCATCTGATCCTGCACGCCCTCGGCATCGGCCCCGGAGACGAAGTTCTCGTTCCTTCCATGACCTTCGTCGCGACCGCCAACAGCGTTGTCTATGTCGGCGCGCGGCCGGTCTTCGTCGATATCGAATCCGCGGACGTGCCGCTGATGTCGCTGGATGGGGCGGAAGCCAAGTGCACCTCCAGGACCAAAGCCGTCATCCTGGTTCATTTTGCCGGCTACCTTGCCGATCGCGCCGCGTGGCAATCCTTTGCACGCCGAAAGGGGCTGCTATTGATCGAGGACGCCGCCCATGCGCCCGGATTGGCCGAGGTCGGCACCTATGGCGAAGCCGCGGCGTTCAGCTTCTACGGAAATAAGAACATGACGACCGCCGAGGGTGGCGCCGTCATTGCGCGCGATCGCAGCTTGCGCGAACTCATCCGCCAGGCACGCGCCCACGGAATGACAAGCGGCACGCGGCAACGTCTTACCAGCCGAAGCGCCGAATACGACGTAACGATGCTCGGCTTCAACTACCGAATGGACGAGCTGCGGGCCGCGCTGGGGCTCGTGCAGTTGAGAAAGCTGCCGGAGTGGAACGAAAGCAGGCGGCAACTGTCGACCGCCTATCGTGGGCTCGTCGCGGAGCGGTGCCCGTACGTGAGCATTCCCTTCGAGCCGCGCTGGCCGTCGGCGCATCATTTGATGCCGATCGTATTGCCACCCGCAACGAACCGTCAGCGCATCGTCGACCATTTGCGCAAGCGCGACATTCAAACCACGATCCACTATCCGCCCGTGCATCGACTGACGTACTATAGAGACATCGCCCCGGACGTATCCCTCCCTCGAACCGAGGACATGGCCCGGCGTGAGTTGACGCTGCCTTTGCACCCCCGAATGACGGCATCCGACGTCGAACGCGTCGTGCAAGCACTTTCGGAAGCGCTCGCCGCTGATTATCCGATGGGAGCAGTCGCATGAGCATCTCGGAGACCGCAAGCAGCCCGGTCAGGCGATCTCGCTCGCTCTATTTGAACTCCCCGCGCCTGATCGACGTTCTGTGCTCAGCCGTTGCGATAGCGTTGCTTTTGCCCGTCTTCGCCATTGTCGCGCTCGCCGTCTGGATTGGGAGCGGCCGGCCGATCCTGTTCTCTCAACTCCGCCTGGGACAAGGCGGCAAACCGTTCCGGATGTATAAATTCCGCAAGTTCAGAGCGAGTTGCGGCAACGACGGATCTCCGCTCACGCTCACGGAGGATGAACGCCTGACCGCCGTTGGCCGGATCCTCATCGCGACCAAGCTGGATGAACTGCCACAACTCTGGAATGTGTTGCGAGGCGATATGTCCCTCGTCGGACCGCGGCCGGAGTCTCTCAGCTTCTCCGATTGCTTTCGCGACGGCCTCGAGAAACTGCTCGAGTATAAGCCAGGCGTATTTGGCCCGTGTCAGGTCCTGTTTCGGCACGAAAGCCAGCTCTATCCCACCGATGCGCCCCCGGCGGAGTTTTATCGGGACGTCCTGTTCCCGGCCAAGGCCAAAATCGATCTCGCCTACTTTCCGCGCCGAACCCTCGCGTCCGATCTCGGCTGGATCGCGCGCGCCGGGTGGATCATCGCCGCGGAATCCTGGTCCACGCTGACGCGGAAACTTCTACGATAATGAGAGAGCAACACCGATGACCTATCTTGGGGCGAAGATACTTGTAACCGGAGCCGACGGCTTTATCGGATCCCATCTGACCGAGGCGCTCGTTGCGGCAGGGGCGGATGTCACGGCGCTGGCGCAATACAACTCCTTCGACAGCCACGGCTGGCTCGACGATCTCCCCCAATCGATCCGACAGAAGCTCAATCTAGTGCGCGGCGATATCCGCGATTCGGCCTTCGTGAGCCGGCTTGTCCACGATCATCACTATGTCTTTCACCTCGCGGCGTTGATCGCCATCCCGTATTCGTATTTTGCTCCGCAATCCTACGTCGAGACCAACGTTCTCGGTACATTGAACGTCCTGGAGGCCGTGCGGCAACACGGCACCGAACGGCTGGTGGTGACGTCCACCAGCGAAGTCTATGGCACGGCGCTCAAGATGCCGATCGACGAAACTCATCCGCTGCAAGGGCAATCGCCCTACTCGGCTTCCAAGATCGGCGCCGACATGATGGCGGAGGCTTTCGCACGCTCGTTCGGCGTTCCTGTGGTTATTCTCAGACCCTTCAACACTTTCGGTCCCCGGCAAAGCGAACGTGCCATCATCGGCACAATCATCCGCCAGGCACTCGATCAGGAATGCAATGCGATCAGGGTCGGTGATACGACCACCGAGCGCGATCTGACATTTGTCACCGATACCGCCGCGGCATTCATGGCGGCCGGGCTCGCCGACGATGTCGAATACGGTCATGCCTACAACGCCGGAAATCAGCGCGCCATCGCGATCGGCGACCTGATCGATATCATTCTGGAGCTGACATCCAGCCGGAAACCGATCATTCCCGACGAGAAACGCCTGCGTCCGATAAACTCGGAGGTGCGCGCGCTCCTTGCCGACTCGACAAGGTTCGCACGAGCAACCGGCTGGACGCCCAAGGTGACGCTGCGCGAGGGATTGCAGCGAACCATCGACTGGTGGCGCAAGCGCTTTTCCGCCACGCAGGTTCGGCGGCAGACAGATTTCATTACATGATGAGGCCACAAGCGGCCTGATCGTCGCCGACCGCGAACCGCTCGTGCCGGGTAGGCTTGGATAACGCAAGGAATTCGCGATGAACCGCACCACGCGCAGCAAATCCTTCAGCCGCATCCTGAGTGCCGCATCGATAGCCATTTTTATGGTGTCGGTCAGCACCGTGTGCCTCGCGGAGCAATACAGGCTCGCGGCGGGCGACACCGTGGAAGTGTCGATCGGCGGCGCGCCGGACCAGCGTCACCGCGCGCAGATCCAGACTGATGGCACGATCGTCCTTGCCGGCATCGGCACGGTCGACGTCGCCGGCTTGACGACGGCTGAGTTGCAGACCCGGATGGAAACGTTGCTCCAGTCCAGAATCCTGCGACAACGGTTGCCGGACGGGCGCGAACAGGCCATCGTCGTCGTCCCCGGTGATGTGACCGCAAGCGTCGTGGAGTATCGCCCGATCTACGTGACGGGCGACGTTCTCACACCTGGGCAATTGGTCTACAGGTCCTCAATGACCGTGCGCCAAGCCGTCGCCGTATCCGGCGGCTACAGTCTGTTGCGATCCCGTAATCAACTCGGCACCAACGATCCCGCCGACCTTCTGCGCGACTACCAGTCCCTTTGCGCGGAATACGCAAAGGAGCATTTCCACATCCTTCGCATCAACGCCGAACTGGCGGACAAGGACACTTTCGATCAGACCCTGCCTCAGGATATCTCCTTGCCTGCGTCCGCGATCGATCCGATCGTGCGAGCCGAGGCAGAGTCCTTGCAGGCCTCGCAACGTGATTATCGCAAGGAGCGAAAATTCCTGGAAGACGCCGTCAAGGAAGCGGACGCCCAGTATGCGACGCTCGGCAAACAACAGGACGGAGAGGAAAAGGGCGTCCAAGCAGACGAGGAAGAACTCGAACGCGTTGTCAAGCTGTTCGGCTCCGGCTCCTTGCCGAGTCCTCGAGTCAGTGAAAGCCGGCGCGCCCTTCTGCTTTCTTCCACGCGGCGCCTACAAACCACGGTCGAACTCATGCGCCTTCAACGCCAGCGTGAGGACTCTGCCCGGCAAATTGATCGCGTTACAAGCCAGCGTACGATTACCCTGCTTCGAGAGCTACGAGACTCCAGCGTCCATATCATCGAGTTGCGCATCAAGATGCGGGCGCTGGGACAAAAGTTGCAGCCCGTGAACGGAAGCGCGGCGATACCGGCCGGAACGAGCAACCTGCAACCCCAAGTCACGGTCGTAAGAAAATCCGGTCAGAAGTGGGAAAAGATCGCCGCATCTGAAGATTCCGACCTGGAGCCGGGTGACATTGTCGAAATTGCGCTGCGATCCCAGGACGGCTCGTAAATCTCGACTTTCGAACACTTCGCACCCGATTGCGCGACCTCCGATCACCTCACCTGCGTCATCGGTGCCACGCAAAACATCAACCGGATTACCCCCAAGTTGACCGGCGACCTTCGATTGAAACGTTTACAACGCGTAGTGCGATTGGAAAATGGTCCGTCGTATCCCTCGTGTGATCGAGGCTAAAAACGAAGGGCGGATCGAATGCCGGACCTCAACCACAATAGCTTAGCCGCATCGTGTTACCAGTCCAAAGCATCCGTCTTCGGCATTTCCGATAGTGCCTCACCTATCCCCCAAGACAATCCCTTCGACATGTCTCATGAGTTGCACGCGGCTCTCGGCCGGATGGGCTGCGCGTACATCCTGCTCAAACCGGGCGAGATGATCGAGGCGAACGCGACGGGCCGCGCGGTGCTTGATCGCCACTGTGGGTTCGAGGCAACCGCCAAATCGCTGCCGGTCGCGGCGAAGGAGATAGTGAAACGCGCTGGCATCGAAATTCCCGCCGGTTCGATGTCGTGGCTCGCAAGCTCCATCCATGAGGGCAGAATGACTCTTGTCAACCAGACGATGAACGTCTGGCCCGATGAAACACGCGCGATCATCCTGATCGAACTCGATTCGCGGCCCGAACCGTCGGTTCGGACCCTGCAACGCCTCTTTGGCATGACGGCCGCCGAAACTCACCTCGCCATCGAACTGGCACGCGGCGGCAACCTGCTTGATATTGCCCGCTCTCAAGGGCTGAGCCGCACGACCATGCGCTCGCATCTCGCGTCATTGTTCGTCAAGACACAGACGCGACGGCAAGTGGAACTCGTCTCTCTCCTGAGGCGCATTGCATTGTTTCCGTAACGCCTTTCAGAGCTTTCCGGCGCCGGCGGCGCCCCACTAATTCGTCGCACCCCGCCAATTTGCGTTTTGAGCAAACGCCAAAATCGATCATGCCCGGCCTTGTGCCGGCACGCACGTTCTGAAGCTCGGCAAAGAAGGCGTGGAAAGCCGAGACGAGCTTGGCCATGACGTGTTTTCCATCTGAACGAAACTTTCTCCAGCCGCCGTAGCCAAATCCGCCTGCTGCACAACTTGCAAGGCGGCTTGGCCGTTATCGCTCACGTAGAGCCTCCTGATTGTATCGCGTCAATGGCGAAAGCAGGTAGCTGATGATGCGTCGCGAACCGGTTTTGACTTCGACGGTCACCGCCATTCCGGGTGACAATTGAACGTTCCGCCCCTCAATCTCCATTGCGGTGCGGTCGAGACTGACGCGCGCCGCATAAACCAACTCCTGTCCTTTCGGCTCGCTGGATGCGGTCTCCGCGCCGCCTGGCTGATCCCGTGCCAAATCCTCACGCCGGTCGCGTGTGATGGCGTCGCGAGAAATGCTGAGGACGTGACCGGTGAGGAGGCCATAGCGGGTAAAATTGAACGTATCGACTTTGATTGCGACAGTTTGTCCAGGAACGACAAAGCCGACGTCGCGGTTCGTTACCATAGCCTCGACTTCAAAATCCGAATTCAGAGGCACCACCGCCGCCAGGGCCTGCGCCGGGGTCACCACGCCACCAACCGTATGCACCGCCAATTGCTGAACCACGCCATCGACAGGCGCCGTGAGAAATTGCAATTTTGCTTTCCGCTCGGCCTTCACAAAATCCTGAGTGAGGTCAGTCGCCCGCTGTTCGGCCTTGGCCAAATCGTCGTAGAGCGTTCGTCGGAACTCCGCTTCCACCTTGGATTTGGTCAGCACGAGACTCGCCGCGGCGGCCTCCGCTTCGCGGAGCCTGCTGCGCTGAATAAGAACGTCATGCTGTTGGCCAACAAGATCCTGGGCCTCGGCGAGATAGCTGATTTTGGAGCCGATCGCCTTGTCATAGAGATACTTGCGGACGTTCACACGCTCTTCGAGCAAGGGAATTGTCGCGTCGAGTTTTGAAATCGTTGCCGCAATCGTCTCGCTTTCCGTCTTCTTTTGCAGCTGCTGTTGATCAAGCTCCGATAGCTTGGCCGCCAGCTCCGCCATCTGGCTGGCCAGGAATTCACGATGCAGCTGGATCGCCAGCTTGCTGGCATCGGCTGGCGGAACGAACGAGTCGACAGGGTTGCCGGGCCCGAGCGCCGCGGTCAATCGGGCGACGTCGAGCTGGGCCGCGAGCAGATCGTTCTTCACATGGTGTAGTTCGGCCGCATTGATGGTTGGATCCAGTTCGATCAGAACGTCGCCGGCTTTGACGATTGCGCCGTCCCTGACGTTGATCGCACGCACGACCCCCGTTTCGGCGGGCTGGATTACCTTCGTCCGGCCGTTCACCACGATCTTGCCCGGCGCCGTCGCGACAATGTCGACCTTGGAGAGCATGGCCCAGGCCAGCACGGCGCAGAACAAAAGAATGATCGTCAGGCTGATAGCGCGGCCAACGGGCGACGGCGGCTTCTCGAGAACCTCCAGCGCCGCGGGAAGGAAAGCGGCCTCCTCCCGGCGTCGCGGACGGCGATCCGGAAACTGGAAAATGTTCTTAGCGATTGTCATGAATGCCCGCCTGGAGGAAGTGCAGATTCGCGTAACGCCCGTTAGAGCGGATCAACTCATCATGGGTTCCGTCCTCTACGATTCGGCCATGGTCGATCGTGATGATACGGTCCGCCCGTCGCACCGTGGAGAGCCGGTGAGCTATGAGAAAGACGGTCCGTCGTTCGCAGATCTGCCGCATGTTGTCCTGGACGATGCGCTCGCTTTCGTAGTCGAGAGCGCTGGTGGCCTCGTCAAAGATCAGAATGCGAGGATCGTTGACGAGCGCGCGGGCGATCGCAATGCGCTGCCGCTGGCCGCCCGAAAGGCTGCAGCCACGCTCGCCGACGATCGAATCATAGCCCTCCGGCAGTTCGAGGATGAACTCATGCGCACCCGCGAGCTTGGCCGCATCGATAATTCGCTGCATTGGCATGGCGGGATCGACCAGCGCGATGTTCTCGGCGACTGATCGGTTGAAAAGTACGTCCTCCTGCAGAACGACTCCGACCTGACGCCGCAGCCAGGCGGCATCGGTCATGGCAAGATCGACCCCATCCACAAGGACTCGGCCGGCTTCCGGCACGTACAGACGCTCGAGCAGCTTGGTCAACGTGCTCTTGCCTGAGCCAGACGGGCCAACAATCCCCACGACCTGGCCGGCCGGAACATCGAAGCTGATATCGTGCAGCGTTTCTGGCCCGTCGACGCGATATCGAAACGTGACGTGATCGAACGTCACCGCGCCCTCGATCGGCGGAAGCACGGCGCGCCCCATCCCGATCGTCGGCTCCGGCCGTGTATTGAGAATGTCGCCCAGCCGTTCAATCGAGAGGCGAACCTGATGGAAGTCCTGCCATATCTGGGCAATTCGCAGAACCGGCATGCTAACGCGGTTCGCCAGCATGTTGAATGCTACCAACTCACCCACCGTCAAGCCGCCGTCGATCACCAACTTGGCGCCGAAGAACAGAATGGCGACCGTCACCAGATGGCTCACCAGTTGCACCGACTGACTTGCCATGTTGCCAAGGTTCACGACGCGAAAGCTCGCGGAAACATAGCCGGCGAGTTGCTCCTCCCAGCGCCTGTTCATCTGGGGTTCGATCGCCAACGCCTTCAACGTCTGCACTCCCGTTATGCTCTCGACGAGGAAGGCCTGATTCTCCGCACCCCGGCGAAATTTTTCATCCAACCGCTGGCGGAACAACGGCGTCACGATGGCCGAAATGGCGATGTAGAACGGGAATGCCCCCAGCACGATCAGGGTGAGCATCGGCGAATAAACGAACATCACCGCGATGAAAACGACGGTGAACACAAAATCGATGATGAAGGTCAAGGCGGAGCTGGTAAGGAAGTTACGGATATTTTCCAGTTCCAGAACGCGGGCAACCGAGTCGCCGACGCGTCGCGTTTGAAAATACATCAGCGGCAACGACGCGAGATGCCGATAGAGACGGGCGCCGAGCTCGACATCGATTCGGTTGGTGGTGTGGGAAAAGAGATAGGTGCGCAGCGCTGTCAGGATCGCTTCAAACACGGCGATCATGGCAAGGCCGATCACCAGGACTTGCAGCGTGCTGACCCCGCGATGGACGAGGACCTTGTCAATGACGACTTGAAAGAAAAGCGGACTAACCAGCGCGAAAATCTGAAGGAAGAAGGACGCGACCAGAACCTCCGTCAGCAGATGGCGATACTTCGCGACCGCACCGAAAAACCATGTGACATCGAACCGGCGAGACAGATCGGAAAACGACGTGCGGCGCGCCATCAGGAGCAGACGGCCATCCCAGAGTTCCTCAAACTCGACTCGCGTGAGTTTGAGCGGACGAGGATCGGAGGAACGCTGCACCAATACCTCCTCCCCGTCCACCCTGCCGATGAGGAGAAAGCCGCCTTGTCTGAGCACGGCAATGCCCGGCAATGGCACGCGAGACAGGCGCGCCCAGCCGGACTTGATCGTGCGGGCCTTGAGACCGAAAGCCTTCGCGCATCGCAACATCTCGGTCACCCCGATGCGACGTGTGCCCATCCGGTGGCAGAGCTGCTCCCTGTCGGCCGCGATGCCGTGTAGCCTGAGCAACAGAACGAGAGCAAAACTTCCGGTCTCCTCGGGAGAGATCGTTTCCTGAGCATACGTCATGTGGCCCGCCACCCTCGTGCGACGACAGCAACAAATCGCGACTGACTTCTTTCCACCATCCCTGCCTCAGGCCTGCGCTCCAGCGAGCATCGTGCGCTGGTGAAACACATCGTGCTGCGGGTTCGTCCAAGACGAGAGTGCTATGCCCGGCGATCCCGGCTCAGCCGCAGCCAAGCACTGACTGAACAAGCTGGCCAAGGATGAAAACCGATGATGATCCGGCTTGGCGGACGGCGCTTCGCCTCCCCAGTTGCGACCGATAGGCCACCCATTCGGACTGTCGGGAAGGCCGTCGTATATTCTGGGCGTTCCGATCGCCAACGAATTGACGGCGGGCGCCGGCGCTGGCGGGTCGGTCACCATGATCGTCTGCGTCGCGGTCGTTGCCGCCTTGCCGGGTGTCGTGTTGCTCGCCGTCAGCGTGAGGTTATTGACCGGATGATCCAAGCCTGCGTAGGCGGAATGCAGCGTCAGTCCGCTGTTCACCTGGGCAGCGCTCAGAGTGATCGAGCTGCCGCTGAAGACGGACTGATCTATACCGTCGGTAATCGTCTCGTAGTCGGTCAAGCCTCCAATGGTGACCGATACCGTATCGTCTGTATCGACCGGCGCGACGCGGACTCCCAGAGGGACTGATCCTCCCGCGTCAACAGTGAGCGCCGTATTGCTCAACATCAGAGCCGGCGGCTCCGGTGCGGTGGTGATCTCCACTTGGGCGGCGGCGGTCTGCCACCAGCCGTTGGCGACATACTCGTTCGAAAGCCAGAACCCGTGCGGATTGGCCGGATCGGCTATCGTCGTGGAATTGATACCCCAGCGCTGGGTGGACAGTCCGTTGCCCGAATCGAAGAAACCGCTGCCCGCCTGATAGAGAACTGGCGCGTTGAACGTGTTCGAGTTGTCGCTCGCGGCATGGAAAGCATAGTAGTCACTCGGATACATGTCCGAGCCGCTGGCCGTGAAGTTGATCAGAACGTCGCCGGCGGTGCTGACCGCGATCGACCCATTGAACGTCGCGACGTCGTTGCCAATCGACGCGCCGCTGATGTCGCCCTGGGCGACGAGAGCGGGACTGTTGGGATTGCTGACGTCGATCTTAAACCAATGCACCAGAGGCACGCTCGACCCGATGGGCTTCTCCTCCACGACGCCCCAGAGGAAGCCATTCGCGTAAGCGAGGTTCTGAACCCGCTTGTCCAGCGCATCCAGCAACAGGTTGGTGCCTTTCTGCTGAGCGGTATAGGATCCACCCTGGTCGATTTTTCCGAGCGATACCGTGTTGACCGGCCCGAAGGAGTTGCTGGCGACATCATAGACCTGGACGGAAATGACCTGACCACTGCCGTTCGAGAAGCTCGATGCGTAGTAGGTCTTGCCGTTGCCTCCTGCGACCACCCGGTACATCCCTTCGTTTGGCGACGTGGTCTCGCTGGCGACCACGGTGAGCGCGCCGCCATTGTAGATCCCGCCACCCGCCCCGGCGGTATCGCCGATGGTCCAGACCGCCGTGCCTTGCCATCCGCCGCCCGTGACGTTGTATTGAGGGGCCGTGATGTAGATGTTGCTGCCGTCGACCGACACCACTGGCGTGTCGGAGACGGTCACGTAACCGTTGATCGTGAGCGTGGTGTTGAGCGAACCGAAGTACCATCCATCGTTCGGATTCGACGTCTTGGAAACCGCGATATCGATGTTGCTGGTCGCGCCGTTCGGGCCGAGATTGTCGATGGTCACGATATAGCGCTGGTTGATCGGGTCGTACACGGCACGCGGATCGAACAGCGCATTCGTCGCCGCCGTGCCCAGCGCGGAGAAGAATTGATATTTCGATTGCACCGTCGGAGATCCGCCGGCGAGATTTGTCCATTCGATCTTGCCGCCTTCCAACATCAGAACGTTGTTGGGGCCGACCGCCAGCGCATTGTGTGGCGGATAGTCGGATGTATCGGAGATGCCCGAGAACAGCGTATCGACTTCCGAGCCGCTTCCCACCTGCGTCACCGAACCAAGGTTCAAGAGCGGAGCATTGATGTCGTTGGACGTCAGGCCGGGAAGACCGTAGATATTCTCGATGGTGTGGAGCAGGCTGTAGTGGTTGACCGTTTGGTTGTTCTGCTGGGCCGCGACGTCCGCGCCCACGATGATGGTGGGAATCCGATTGGTGCTGCTGCCGTCATCCTCATCCCAGGTCACCACGAGCAAGCTGTTATGGGTTCTCGCCCAATCGGCGTAGGCGGCCAGGTTCGTACTGAGCCACTGATCGGCCTGCGCAACCGTGCCGTTGTGCATATCGTTGTCGACATTCGGGATCACGATGGAAACGGTCGGCAGTTGCGTGAAATCCGTCGGAAACTGGCTGAAGTCCTTCCCGAGATTCTGCGATTCGCCAAACTGCTCCCAGGGATCGTGATACCCGGTCTTGGGAGACTCGGCGTATCCGGTGAAAGTGTACCCGGCGCTCAGCAGTTCACCCGCCAGCGTCGGCGTCGACGGAAAGAAAACCGAGTTGTCATCGGTGACGCCTTGCGTCGATCCGGAGAACAGCGCCAGGTAATTCCCCTGGCTCGGGTGCGTCTCCGCGCGAAAATCGGTGAAGGACATACCTGAGGCGGCGAGCGAGTTAAGATACGGCGCGTCGGCGCTGCCGATGATGTCGCTGTAGTCCCTGTTCTCCTCAACCACCACGACGATATGGTCGTAGGATCCCGCGGAACTACTCGTCACGGTCACGGCATAGCCGGTCGATGCGGCGCTGACGTTTCCCGCCGCGTCGGTCGCTTTCGCACTAATGGTATGGCTTCCCGTCGCCAAAGGCGACGTGGTGATCGCGAAGGCGCCCGTGGTCGCGTTGGCCGTGCCGGTGCCGAGCACCGTGCTGCCGTTGGTGTCGTACAGCGTCACGCTGCTGCCGGGCTCCGCCGTGCCGTTGATCTTGGCCTGAGCAAAACTGGTGATGCCGTCGCCTTTGGTGCCGCTGTCGGTCGCAGCGTCGAGCGCGAGGGCGGTCGGCGCCGCGGGAGCGGCGGTATCGACGATCACGGCAATGCCGGTCGATGCCGCGCTGACGTTTCCCGCCGCGTCGGTCGCTTTCGCACCAATGGTATGGCTTCCGGTCGACAGGGCCGACGTGGTGACAACGAAGGCGCCCGTGGTCGCGTTGGCCGTGCCGGTGCCGAGCACCGTGCTGCCGTTGGTGTCGTACAGCGTCACACTGCTGCCGGGCTCCGCCGTACCATCGATCTTGACCTGTGAGAAATTGGTGATGCCGTCGCCCAGCGTTCCGCTGTCGGTCGTCGAATCGAGCACGAAGCCAGCCGGCGCCGACGGTGCCGCCGTATCGATCCGCAATGTACCGGCGGGATTGTAGTTCGCAGCCGCGGAAATGTCGGCCGCTCCTCCGGCGCCGTCGCGGATCGTGGCGCCGTTCAGATTGAGCGACGAGACGATGAGGTCCGTTGTGTTCTGACCGGCGGCGACGGTATAGCTGAAAACCAGCGCATTGCCGCCGGAACCACCGGTGTAACTGGCGATGCCGCCATCGTTCAGCGCCAGCGTTGGCGCGCCGCCCGCGGTATTGACGACGATGGCCGCGCTGAAATTGACAGTCAGCGTAACGACCTTGCCGGCATTCAGGGCGCCGCTGCCGCCGCTGATGCCGGGCCCGGACGTCGCGATCGATGTCACCGTCGTGTTGACGCCGGGCTTGACCTCCATCTGCGCCACGGACGTCTGCCACCAATTGTTGGCGACATACTCGTTGGAAACCCAGAACGCGTGCGGATTGTTGGGATCCGCGACGGCCGTGGAGTAGGCACCCCATCGCTGCGTCGTTGCGCCGTCTCCTGCATTGAAGAACCCTGAACTCGCGTGATACAGGATCGGAGCACTGAAAGATCCGATCGGATCCGTCGCGCTCTGGAACACGTAATAGTCCGATGGATACATGCCCGGACCGCTGGCGGTGAAATTGATGATAATGTCACCTGCTCCGTTGACGGCAAGCGAACCGTTGAACGTCGATACATCGACTCCGAGCGACGCGCCGGAAATGTCGCCTTGCGCCGCAAGCGACGGGCTATTCGGATTGCTGACATCGATCTTGAACCAGTGGACCAACGGGACGTTTGATCCCACCGGTTTCTCCTCGGCCAGCCCGTAAAGATAGCCGTTGGAATACACAAGGCTCTGAACTCGCTTGTCGCCGGCATCGAGAAGAAGCGTCGTCCCCTGCTGCTGGGCGGTATAGGCGCCGCCCTGGTCGATCTTGCCGAGCGGAATGGTCGTGACCGACCCGAAGGAATTGGATGCCGTGTCGTATGTTTGCAACGCGAGAACGATCTGGCTGCCCGTGGAATAATCACTCGCGTAGTAGGTTTTGCCGTTGTTGGCGGCCGCGACCGTGAATATCCCCTGGCTTGGCGAGGCGATCTGGTTGGCGATCACGGTCATCGCGCCGCCATTGTAGAGGCCGCCTCCCGCGCCGACCGTCTTGCCGATGACCCAGGACTCGGTTCCCTGCCAGCCGCCGCCGGCATTGTTGTATTGCGGAGCGCTGATATAGATATTGTTCGCGTCCACCGAGATCGTTGCCCGATCCGACGCGGTCGCCACACCGTTGATGGCGAGGGCGGTGTTCAACGAAGCGAAGTACCAACCATCGTTCGGATTGGAATCCTTCGATACGGCAATGGCGATATTGCTGATGGCGCCGCCGGAGCCGAGATTCTCCATGATGATGATGAAACGGCCGCTGGCCGCGTCGTAGATGCAGCGCGGATCATACAGCGAATTGGTCGCCGCCGTGCCAAGCGAACTGAAGAAGCCGTAAACCGATTGCAACGCGGCCCCGGCGCCCGTCAGGTTGGTCCACTCGATCCGCGACCCCTCCGCCATCACGATGTAGGCAGGCCCAACCGCCAGAGCGTTATGGGGCGGATAGGTCGAGGTGATTGAGATTCCGGAAAACTGGGTGTCGATCTGCGAGGATGAGGTCATCTCAGGCTCCACGATGCTGTATCGGCTGTATCAATCGTCATCATTCGAAATTCACCGGAACGACAACGCCATCGGTCTGCAAAGAACCGGCCATCCGCATGTGCGAACGGTCGTCGCCCAATCCACATTCCAACCCAGGCGCCGGTCGCGGCCCTGCAGGATGCGACTCTAGCCGCACCCAAGGCGAATCCCATGGCGAATGCGCGGTAAGCTCCTGGCGGCTTTACGTCGAAATAGGTAGCACCGAAGCCATGCCGGGTTTGCACGATCGGTTGGTCACGCTGCTGGCGCAGCGAGAGAAATTGCGACGATCGACGGCGACGCAGCGCGTCGCGCAGCGGGGTAGTCCAGAGGAGGTAGACGTCTATCGTTGCTCGATTGCTTCCGCCGCTCTTGCGAGAATCGGGGCGCATCATCGCCCCTATTCTCCGGTTCGACGTCGATCACATATCTCCTCTTCGCAATTTCACGCGATCGCGCAACGATAGCAGCGCGGTCGCTTGTGCGATGGCCATGGGGTTACCCCTTTATTCAGATACGATCTCAACTCCGCCGTGATAGTACTGGTCTCCCGACAAGCCTCATGGTTGCAAGGTGATAACCGCGCTTCCTGCGCATATTATTAGCGCTCCGCAGCGGATACCACGGTGCGGCTTCATCGAGGCAAGGGCCGCGAGACCGCCCGATCAAATGGGCTGCGATCCGGCGAATGAGTTGATGAAATTCCGTCTTGGCCACGGGCGCTGCCGGGGATGCCGAGACGCGGGCCATGTCGAGTGCAGGAGCCGATTCATGTTGAACACAGGATTCGACCGCGGCGATCGTGGGCGCCGCTTTCAATTCCGCACCGACCATCTAAATGGAATGCCCCGCGAGCAGTACGATTCCCCGCAGCCCCATCTCCTTTATATCGGCGGCGAAGATCACAATCTTCGCATTCCGGCGATGTGCGCCTTGCGCGACCACGGCTTCCGCATAACCGCCGTCGGCAGCGGAGATCCGGCACCGTTCGCACGAGCGGGAATCCGCTATCGCGACTTCCAATTCAACCGCTTCGTAAATCCGCGAGCCGACCTAGCCGCCATCAAGAACCTTGCGAAAATCCTCATAGAGGAACGGCCCGACCTAGCGCAAAGCTTCGACACCAAGCCATCGATATACCTGCCTTTGGCAGCGCGCCGCGCGCCAGGGGTCTTGGCCATTCGCACGATCAACGGGCGCGCGTTCCTCTACTCGTCGCAGTCCCCCCTCGCCTTGACCCTGCGTCCGGTCTATCGCGCGCTCCACAAGCTCGCGGCTCGCACCGCCGCCGCCACGGTGTTCGAAATCAGCGACGATCGCGCATTCTTTGAACGGCACGGGATCGCCGGAAAAATGCCCGTTCTGATCAGAGGCGCGGGGGTCGATGTCGACGGTTTCGAGCAAGCGTTGGCGTCGGGACCTTCGCCAGACCAGCTTCGTCGCGAACTTGGCCTCGGCGACGCCGAGGTCGTGATTACCGTGACACGCATGACCAGGCAGAAGGGGATTCCCGCCCTGCTCGATGCCGCCGCACGGGTGCATCAGGTGCGTCCCGATGTGCGATTCCTGCTTGTTGGCCCGCGTGAATCCGAAGGTCCCCTCGCCATCACGCAGGCTGAGATCGATCGTCACGCCCCCTACGTCAAGGCGATCGGGTCGCGATCGGACATTCCCGCCTTGCTCAGGCTTGCAGATGTCTTTGCGTTTCCGACCGAGTACCGCGAAGGCGTGCCGCGGGTCCTGCTCGAGGCCGCACTCGCCGACATCCCCATCGTCACCACGACGATGCCGGGTTGCGCCGAAGTCATTCGGGACGGGTGGAACGGCTTGCTCGTGCCACCTGCGGCGCCGGGCGAACTGGCTGCGAAGATTTTCTACTTGCTCACCAACCGGGAGAAGGGACGAGCCATGGCCGCCCGCGCCGGCGAAGATGTCCGGAGGGAATTCGCCCTCTCGACCGTCGTCGCTCACCATGCCGCGCTCTACAGGAACTTGATGGATCATTCACCCCAAGGTCGATTGGAGAACGGAAGGCTCGCGTCTGCCGCCGAGGGTGCCACATGCGGCGTCCTCTAGGGACATATGCGCGCATCCTGCGTGCACCGTGGTTTGCGGTTGCGGGTCTGCTGGCTGCGGGGACCTTGCTGCTGCAAGGACTCGTGTTTCATGGAGCCGCACGCGCGGAGACAGGCAGCATGCTGCACTTCGCCTCCAACGGCAACTTCGATCCGGCCGGGAATTACCTTGCCCACATCGCGGGCTTCAATCTGGCGGACGTCAATAGCCCGGCGCAACTGGACGCTCTGCCCGATGGCGTCAAGGGGCTGGTGTGGGTCGGTCAATGCAATGGCGCGGACGCCAAGTTCGTGGATACCGTCCGCCCCTTCATCGGCAACGAGAAACTGTTCGGCTTCTATTTGATGGACGATCCGGATCCGACCGGGCAGCATTTCCCGATGTGCACAGCAGAAAATCTGAAGGCGGAATCCGACTGGATTCATGCCAACATTCCCGGCGCGAAGACCTTCATCCTGCTCATGACGATGACGTCGTCGCGAACGCCGTCCTTCAAGGACACTTACAACCCTGCCAACTCGCATGTCGATCTGTACGGCATCGATCCTTATCCCTGCCGGACGGAACTCAATGGCTGCGATTACCGTCAGATCGATCGCTATGTCGCCGCGGCGGAAGCCGCGGGAGTGCCGCGCGACAAGATGATTCCCGTCTATCAGACCTTCGGCGGCGGCCGCTGGCTCACCGACGGGGGCGGCCGCTACGTATTGCCGAGCGCGAGCCAGATGCAGCAGATGTTGGCGCGCTGGGACGCGCTCGTACCAGCCCCTGTTTTCGATTTCGCCTACAGTTGGGGAACGCAGAAAGGTGCTTCAACCCTTGCCGGATCGCCCGAACTGCAGGCCGTATTCTTGCGCCGCAATGGAAAAACGACCGTTCTCGATCGAATGAATTGAAGGCTTCGATGGAAACTTACCGGCAGCACCATAGTCGAGAAACATGCCGACGTGGCGACAATGGTGCGGGTCTCAGGGGGGCCGCGACGCCGAACAATCGAGCGGCGAGTTGCGAGGCGCGCCGATGATTCTGGACCTCTTGTTCGCATTCGGGCTGCTGCTGACGCCCGCTTCGCAATTGCGGCTCGCGGGCGTGCCGGTCGGGCCCGGCGAATTTTGCCTGATCGTCTGGGTGATACTCGTACTTGGCCGCGAGGCGGCGCGCGCGCGCCTGACGTTGACGCCGGCTTTATCGCGGCTGCTGGTGTTCTGGTCGCTGTTTGCCGTCGCGCAATGCATCGGAACGCTGACGGCAAAATTCATGGGCGACGAGCACGATCCGGTTTGGTTCATGCACGACGTGATGGCCTATCCTCTGTTGGCCGCCATCAGTTGCTTGAGCCTGGTCGGGCCGCACCCCGAGCGCCGATTGCGCCGCGTCGCCTGGCTGCTGTGCGGATTAGGCACGCCCGTCGTGGCCGCACAGCTCGCTGATGCCTGGGGATGGTACGATCTCCCCTCGGTGGATCCCTTGTGGTGGAATCAGTTCCGAGGCTGGTCTTCCAATCCGCATCAACTTGCGGTGCTCTGCATGGTGCTTGGATTTCTGTCCCTCCATCTGGTCGAGACCACCACCAGGCTGGGCGCGAGGATCGGCGCCGCCGCCTGCGCCATTGTCCCGGTCTATGCCGGCCGGCAAACCGGAAGCGATTCATTCACGCTCATTCTTGTCCTCGCCGGCCCCATCTTCCTCGCGTTCAAGTGCCGAAGCTGGCTGTTCCTGCGCGAACGGAAAATCGGCCTCCGTTCCGCGGCGGCCTGGATGCTTGTGTTGGCTTTGCCCGGAGTCGTGATCTCGATCGCGCCGCTGGCCTATTCGATAACCGTGGAAGCCAGGGATTTCGCGAAATCGATGGCGCGCGATAATCCGGAAAATACCAAAGAGAAAACCGAATTGCGCTTTGCGCTTTGGGAACAGGCAATCCGGCGCGGGGTCGAATCCGCGATGCTGGGGCTGGGTCCCGGCCCGCATCTCGAGATACCGCAATCGATCGTCTCGTCGAGGAAGATGGATGTGGTGCATCCCGAATTCGTTGAGCATCCCAAACCTTCGTTTGTGCCAAACTTCGAGGCGCACAATACGATGCTCGACCTTTTCACGCAGGGCGGACTGCCGATCGTTCTGAGCTTCGTCTGGCTCATCGCGGCGACGTTCAGGTCCGCCTACCATACCGGTGCCGCGGGCCTACCGAGCCTCTTGTGCGGCCTGTGCATTTATGCGGTTGCCACCTTCCTGCTTCGACATCCGATCTTCTGGTTCGTGATCGCTCTCTGCCTGGTCGCGGAGCCGAGACCGGCCGGTCAGTTGCGATCGATACCAGCAGGCAGAGTGCAGCGCGGCCACGCTTGCCTCGCCAACGCATTGAGCTGATGGGTTCGCGCCCGTGGATCCGGAGCGAGTACGACACGAGCAGCGCAACGCCGAACTGACGACGAAGATGGACCGGTCGTATGGAGGTAAAGATGCAGTTGATGGATAAGACGGGTCTCATCTCCGATCGCATACACATAAGCGCCGAAGCCGAGCGGCATGAAGATGACGCGGCGGCCGCTCCCGAGCTGGGTTTTCAGCATGTGATGGGAATCTTCCGTCGGAGGCGCAAGCTGATCCTCACGGTCGCAAGCGCGGGAACGATACTGGCGGGCATCGCCGGCCTGCTCATCACACCCAAGTATACCGCGACGGCGCAGATCATTCAGGTTCAGAACGGGATTCCTCTCAGCCCCGAGGCGCTCCAACAAGCCGTCGATACGCAGGTCACGATGCTGACCTCTCCATATCACCTGCAACATGTTCTCGACAGCATGCGGCACGATCCGGCCTTTCGCGAGCTGAGGCTTGATCAGGAAGCGGATCCGGCCGCCAAGCCGCATCCCATACAACCCGACGCGACCGAGTCCGGGTCTCTGGGCCTGAACGAACTCAAGCGGCGCGTCGGCATCTGGCTGGGATCGCTCGCCCTGCACCGAAAGGCTGGCGCGGGCCTTAAGTTCGACGATTTCCAGCGGCGCCTCCAGGTCCTCCAGGAACGGCGCTCACGCGTCATCAATGTCACCTTCCAGTGGACAAGTCCGAACACGGCTGCCGCCATCGTCAACCGGATCGTCGAACTCTATGTCCGGAGTAACGCCGAGCAGCAACGCGCCTACACCACCGGCGAACTGGCTCGGCTTAATCAGCGAATGGCGGCGGTCAAGGGCGACATCGACCGCACCAGCACAGCGCTGCACAATGCGGTCGAGCGGCGCTCCAACGCCTTCCGCGGCGCCGGCAGCGAGAAACAGGAGGCTGGCGTCGATCCGCGCGAGCTTGAACGCCAGGCAGCCGCCAGCGCGCAACTTTATGCGAGCCTTCTGCAACGGCAGAAGGAGATCCGCGAACAGGAGGAATTGGTCAATCCCGACGTGAGCGTCCTGTCGCTTGCCTCTCCGCCGTCACGGCCGAGTTCGCCAAATCCGCTGCTGTTCATGCTTCCTGCCTTGATCGTTTCCTCGATCGGCGGGTGTTTCATCGCTCTCGCCCAGGATCGCCTCGACAGATCGATGCGCAGCGATAAGGACGTCGTCGGAACGCTGGGAATCGCCTGCCTCGGTCTGGTGCCAACGATACCTCAGGGTTATCTGTCCGAATCCAGAAATTACGTTCGGCTTGCGCCATTCTCCCCTTACGCGGAAGCGCTTCGGTCGGCGGTCGCGATGTTGCGGCTGGCGGAGCCCAACCACCCGAAAGTGGTCCTGATCAGTTCCAGCATTGCCGGTGAAGGGAGGACAACGCTCGCTCAGGGCCTCGCGACCCATATCAGCACCCTCGGACGGCGTGCGCTCCTGATCGGTATCGATCTGCGGAGAGACACGCGCATCAGCAAGGTCAAGGAAACCGGCGAGCTGCGGATCGTCGACCTGCAGAACCGATCGCTGGCGGATTCGATCCGGCATATCCCGGAGATCGGGTTCGACTACCTTCAGATATCGGGCTATCGGCTGAATGCGATGAGCGCAACCGAACAGATGGCGGGCGTCATCCGCCAACTGCGAGAACGCTATGATTGCGTGATCATCGATGGTCCGCCTGTCCTCGCCGCAGTGGAGGCGCGATTGCTCCCTTCGATCGCCGACAAGCTGCTGTTCGTCGTGAAATGGGGAGGCACGAGACGCGACGTCGCGCAGAACGCCGTAGGTCTGTTTCGTGACTGTGGATGTTTCGACAACGAGCGAGGCGATTTCGCGGCGGCCATCGTGACGCAGGTCGATCTAAAGAAGCACGCGCAGTACCACTACGGCGATGTGAGCGAATTCGCCGCCGAGGCCATCGCTCCGCCCAAAGCGAGCGTGCGTCAAACCGGCCTCGCACTGCTCACCTCTTTGCTTCGTTGGGCGCAAGAGGCGCGATTTCAAGCGTTGGAGACCGTGAGATCGTTCAGGCGAAAGGGGCTCGAAAGATGAGACACGATGCCTTGCACAAGGCCGGCCTGGTTGCCGACCCGCCCCCCGAAAGCGCGATCCTGCCTTTGGTGCTCATGGTCTTGAATGACTTCGGTCGACACGACATCACCTATTTCTACTGGAAAAGCAGCAACCGGATTTACCGAGGTCTGACCGGCGAAGGCGATGTCGATCTGCTTGTCGCCATGCAGGATCAGCACCGCGCCCAGGCCATCCTGCTTGATCGCGGCCTGAAGTCGTTTCCCTCCGTGGCCCATCGCGATCATCCGTCCGTCTTGAGCTTTCTGGGCCACGACGAACCGAGCGGGCGGATAGTTCACCTCCATCTGCATATCCGGTTGATCGCCGGCAACAGCCTGCTCAAGAACTACCATCTGCCGTGGGAGGAGGCGCTGGCGAGCCGAACCGTTGTTCACCCGGTTCTGCCGATCCGCATGTTGGCTCCCGTCGACGAGGCATTGCTGCTGATCGTACGCGCCTGTCTCGAACTAACGCGCTCGGATCTGGTCGTGCGCCGCAACTGGCAGGCGACAACGCGAAAATTCGCGCTCGATCGCGCTGAGCTCGCCGGGCAGCTTTCTCGCGCGGCGCTCAGGCGGCGGGCGGCCGAACTACTGGGCGATGATCTGGCCGACAGGGTGGCTGATGCGCTTTATAGCGATCGTGAATTGGAGGATCAGCAACATCTGCGGCGGCGTATCCGAAGGCACTTCGCGGCGCATCGAACCTACAACCGTCTTGAGGCGGGGCTTCGAATCCTGACACGCACCGCACACCTGGTCGCAGGCTACCTGAACAAGCGCTTTCTCTGGGCACCCCGCCCCTGGAGCCGCCGCGCGCCCGGCGGTGGGCACGTTGTCGCCGTCATCGGGGTCGACGGAAGCGGAAAATCGACCATTGTCGCAACCATTCGCGAGTGGCTAGGCCATGAAATGGATGTCATTCCTATCTATTTCGGCACCGGAGCGGGGCGTCCGTCCATCGTTCTCTGGCCGCTCAAACTGATGGTTCCTCTAATCGCGCCATTGCTGAAGACCAAGCCCAAGGGGGCGTCGCATGGCAAGATCTCCGATCGTCCTCCGGGCCGGTTGTACAGCGCGCTCCTGTCGATTTGGGCAACAGTGGTGGCCATCGAGAAACGCATCAAGCTGTCGTCGGCCCATCGCGGAGCCAGACGGGGACTGGTCGTCGTCACGGATCGATACCCGCAGAATGAGATCGCCGGATTCAACGAAGGTCCGCTGATGCCACGTCTGACCGGAGTGCCGCCCTGGCTGCAGCAATTTGAATCGCGCGCCTATTCCCTCGCCCAACGCCTTCCGCCAGACCTCGTCATCAAGCTGATCGTGCCGCCGGAGGTTTGCGCCGCACGCGAGCCCGATATGGATCGGGCCGTCATCATGCAGCGCATTGCGGCGATCCCTCGCTTGGCTTTTTCGGGAGCCTGCGTGGTGTCGATCGACGCCCAACAGCCATTGGCCGAAGTCATCCGTGCGGTAAAAAAAGAGGTGTGGCGAATACTCTAGCACGGATAACGACCAGATTCATTCAACTCATTGCTGCGGGTATAAGCGAGTTGGGATATGATTGTTGAGTTCTTCGGGCCTCCCGGCGCAGGTAAAACTACTTTTGCGCGAACTCTCGCGGCCCGACTGCGTGAGCGCAACTACGCCGTTGACCTTGTGCTCAGCTACCGACCCGTGGAGGGTGCGCCAAGCGAGAACGGGTCCCTTTCGGCATCAACCGGTCGGAAGATGTCGTTCGCGGCATGGCGGCGTTTGATGCGTCCCCTTACCGAGTTGCTGTCAATGATCGCTCGACCGCGCGGGATTCCACGCGATCTTGGGACAGCGTTGGATCTGATCAAGATCCTTCGGCCCTCCTCCGCGCTATCGTCTATCAGGCTGCTGCAATATGTGTCGCGGCTGTCTCACGCCTGGTTTGGCACTTCCGCGATGGGACACATCGTTATATTCGATCAGGCCTTCGTCCAGGCGGTTTGTTCCCTGGCGCTCCTTTGCGGCGTTGCAGACGAGACCTCGATCTCGTACGCGCTTGAGCTCGTTCCAAAACCAGATCTTCTGGTACGCCTCGATGCACCGGTTGAGGTTCTTGAGGGGCGATTGCACGATCGACATCATCTCGGGAGCACAATCGAGCGGCTGCTCGAACAAGACCTCGAAATCAGTCTCAGCTCTCGACGCGTTGCCGAGATCCTGCATGGGCTCCTAAACAGGCACGGCTGGAACGTCGTGAGCACTTCATCCCTGGATCAAGCCTCTCTCGAGACCGCAGTCGAGCAGATCGAACGACAGATTGAGAGCATCGCGGAACAAGACAGACACGGAATGACTGCAACCACCAACGTCGAAACGTCATCCACGCATCGCGACGGATCTCTTCCTGATTCGCTTTCGAGCCAGGTCTGACGCTCTCGATCGGCGGTACTGGGTCAGCAAAGGGCCAAAGATGGAAAAGCATGAGCGAGGCGTCGGCAGCGCGCGGATCAGGCAAGTGGTGGTGGGCGGGGCTGCTGCATTCTCGATCTATGTGCTTAGCGCAGGTGTGACTGCCTGCGCCCAGCTTCTGGTCGCAAGGATTGTCGGCGCCCACACCTATGGCGTCTATGCCTATGTCATGGCTTGGATAACAATCCTGGCCTATTTCTGCGCGCTCGGCTTCGATATCGCTCTCCTGCGCTTTGTGTCGGCATATCAAACCAAAGGAGCAAGCAGCCTTGCACGCGGGGTCATCCAATACGCGGAGCGACGTTCTCTTGTCGTTGGCGTCGCGGTCGCCTTGGCCGGATGGCTGATCGTCGATATCTGGCCGGTGCCGTTATCGACGGAGTTGCGGAGCACGTTTCTACTTGGATTCATTCTCATACCCATGCTCGCGCTGCTGTGGATACGCTGTTCGGTCGTTCGTGCCTTCGGCGGCGTCGTGCCCGCACTGATGCCCGACCGCGTGGTGCGGGATGGATTGCTTGTCATGGTGGTCGTCGTCGCCGGACTTTTGTTTGGCGTGCGCCTTCAGCCGCAGCAGATCATGTTTGCGGTTGTCGCCGGCTCCCTTATCGGGCTCGTATTCGCCAGCCTGGCGGTCCACCGGTTGTATCCAACCTCCATGAGGGGGACCGCAGCCGAATATACCGCCGCGAGTTGGCGGCGGGCTGCGGTGCCATTCATGATCATCGCAGGCGCAGAAGCCCTGCTCAACCGCGCCGGAGTGGTACTGCTTGGGTGGTTCGGCGAGACCAGAGACGCGGGAATATATAGCTTGGTCTTCAATATCGCATTCCTGGTGGTGTTGCCCCGGACCGCCATCAACACCCTCTTTGCGCCGACCATCTCAAGTTTGTTCGCAGGAAACGATCGCGCAACTTTGCAGGCGCTTGTGACGAAGGCCACGTTATGGACTCTCGGTATTGCAGTTCTCATTGCGCTCACCCTGGCCATTATGGCGAAACCGCTTCTCTCGTGGTTCGGCGAGGAGTTTGTGGCTGGCGTTCCCGCCCTGCATGCCCTCCTTATAGGCCAGGTGGTGGCTGCAGCTTTCGGGTCTCTACTGCTCATCATGACGATGACCGAGCACGAATGGAGTGCTGCCGCCCTGCTGATCCTCAGCGCCGTCGTCAATATTCTCGCCAGCGTGGCATTCATCTACTGGCTTGGACTGACCGGCGCAGCAATCGCGAGTTCAAGCGCGCTGATCATCTGGCACATCGCCATGGCATTCTTCATTTTTCGATATCTTCGATTTCTTCCCGGGGTCCTTGGAATATTTATGCCGAGCCACGCGCAGAAGCTTGCAGCAAAGCCGGATACCTCCATAAAGGCGTCGTCTGCTTGAAGATCGCTCAGCAAGTGCGATAACGGCGCATGAGCGATCTTGTGATTACGGACGCAGGTAGCTCCAGCCTTGCTCCTGCGGTTGCGGGAGCCGGACCGCTCCCGATTTTGTAAGATTCGCCTGCGAATCACGTCTCGGGGCGGGCCAGCCGCCTACCCGAGGGCGCTCGATTCCTGATCGAGGTTTACGCTGGAAGCAGCGTGCCCGATGAGAGCGCGTTCCAATTGACTGGCTTGGACGCCGTTCGGCGCAAGTTCGCAACGGCGCGCCATTGGCCGGGCCACCGAGCAAAGACCGACCCAACCAGAAATGATCCGGATGCGCCATCGCTCCTTCGGACTAGCTAGTTCTCGCGCATGCCGCGCCGTACTGCATCCGTCATGGGCTGCGTCAGATAAGCCAGAACGGTGCGTTCACCAGTGGCGATCAAAACGTCGGCCATCATCCCAGGCTTGAGTTTTTCACGGACCATCTCAGGAAATTGCGCTACCTCCACCGAGACCTTCACCTCGTAATAGGGTTGGTGCGTCGCATCATCCCGAACCGCATCGGCTGCGATGGAGAGAACTTCGCCCACAGCGATGGGAGTGGAGCGGGCCTTGAACGAGGGAAGTCGAATTTCCGTGGGTAAGCCGACCTGCACATGGTTGATATCGAGGGACGACACCTTCGCTGCAACCACGAGCACGTCGTTGTCGGGTACGATCTCCATCAGAGTCTCGCCCGGCTTGATCACTGCACCCACGGTATGGACTTTCAAATTTACAATACGTCCAGAGCGCGGCGCCCGCACGTCCATCCGCGCCAGAACGTCAGCGGCGACCCGGAGTTTCTCGCGTGCATCGGCAAGTTGCGCCCTCGTCTCGGCCAACTTTGCGGTCGCTTCCTCAAGGACCTTCTGTCCAACTTGATCGATCTGCAGGCGCGACTCGTCGATTGCTCGGCCATACCGTGCGATGTCAGCCTCATAGGCGCCGATCTTTCCGTCGAGTTCAGCCCTGGTCCGCTCGAGTGCGGCGACACGCGGAAACGCAACGATCCCCTGATCGGCAAGCGGCTTGAGCTTGGCATATTCCCGGCTCACGCTGTCGGATTGCGTGCGCGAAGCCTTGCGCTGGGCATCGTTTGCCTGGATTTGTCGCTGCGCCTGGGCGATGCGTTCCTGAAGTATCGATATCTCTATTTTTCGCGCAGCGCGGCGCTCGTCGAAACGCCGCCTCTGGTCGCCCATCGCGCGTTGCACCGATGGGTCCGAGGCCCTCTGCATCAATTCCGCAGGAAACGTGATGCTGTCGCTTCCCTCAGCCTCTGCGTGCAGGCGCGCCTCCTCGGCGATGGCGGAGTAGACGGTCGAGCGTGCGATCTCCTCTTTTGCCTGTTCCTGAGTGGGATCGAGCCGCAACAGGACCTGCCCTTCTGCCACATGGGAATCGCCGGTCACCATCAGACGCTGCACGATGCCGCCCTCGAGGTGCTGCACCGCTTTCCGATCGCCCTCAACCACCACCGAGCCCGTGGCCACCACCGCGCCATCGATCGATGCCAATGCGGCCCAACCGCCAAACACGACGAAGGTGAAGAACACGATCGCGAAGCCACGTCGCGCCGGGGTATGCCAGTCACCAGACGTATTGTTTCGCTCCGCACGTCCATTCAACACGACTTGCAGCATGATCCTCGCATGCCGGACGAGCCACGTTGCCAGCGCCGACAGGTTGGCGATGGCGCTGGCCAGAGCATCGGACGGACGAGTTTTGCCACCCGCTCTGAAACGCTGCAGCAAATCCGCGAATGTACCTTGAAGAAACTTCTCTCGAAGCAACATCTTCTTGACCATCACTGCCTCGTCGCGTGAGCCGGACGCGGCGGATTCGAGAGATACACGTTGCGGGGAGCTCCGTCGGCGCGATGATGAGCCTCGGCAGGATGGCGGCGCTCGGCCGGCACTCGCGCCTCGCGGTCCATCGGTGTGACCGCTTGTCCCAGCAGCGCTGGAAGAAGTTCGTCGCGTGTCCCGACACGCCCCAAGCGCCCCTCGTGCATGAAGACAATCTTGTCGACCAAGGCAAGCAGATGAGGCCGGTGGTTAATGATCACGACCGTCACCCGCTGCTTCCGGAGCATCTGGATCGCATCGGCCAGCGCTCTGTCACCGTCGCCATCGAGATTGGCGTTAGGCTCATCGAGCACGACCAGCACCGGCTTGCCGAACAAAGCGCGCGCCAACCCGATGCGCTGCCGCTGGCCGCCCGAAAGACCGGCACCGTTGTCCCCTATGACGGTGTCATAGCCCTTGGGAAGGCGCTGAATCATAGCGTGCGCGGACGCAAGTTGCGCAGCCTCGACGACCGCCTCGTCAGTTGCATCGTCACGGAACCGAGCGATGTTGTCGCGCACCGTGCCGGCGAACAATTCCACATCTTGCGGAAGATACCCGAGGCGTTGTCCGAGGAAATTCGAATCGAAATGCCTCGTATCATTGCCGTCGATCCGCACGCAACCGTGAACTATGGGCCAGGCGCCGACGAGCGCCCGTGCCAACGAGGACTTTCCGGAGCCGGACTGCCCGACCACGGCAACAATCTCGCCAGCAGCGAGGCGAAAGGAAACGTCTGCGATGGCCGGCATCTGTGATCCGGGAACGTGGACCGTCACGGCCTCGACCGCGACTGCCCCCACCAACGGCGGCAACCTGGTTGGCGGCCGCTCCGCAGGCCGGGAGCGAAGCGCAGCGTCGATGCGCGCATATGAGATACGCGCGGCTACCAGCGCCTTCCACTGCGATACGGCGGCCTCCACCGGCGCCAGCGCTCGCCCCATGATGAGCGATGCGGCGAACAGAACGCCCCCCGAAATCTCCTGCTGGATCGCAAGATAGGCGCCCACTCCCATGATCGACACCTGAAGGGCCATTCGCAGGAATTTGGAGATTGCAAGCAACGTACCGCCGCGCTCGCCTGCCCGGGCGCTATCGAAAAGAGCCTGATCGTGTGTCGAACTCCAGGCGGTGCGCACGGCAGGCCCCATTCCAAGCGCGCGGATCGCTTCGGCATTGCGCAGCGAGGATGTCAAACGATCCAGGGCATGAAGATTTTTCGACGCCGCCGCAATGAGCGGCGCCTTGGTGGCGCGTTCGTTAAGGAAGGCCAGCAATAGAATAAGAGCCGCGCCGATCAGGGCCACCACACCGATCAAAGGATGCAGCAGGAAACACATTGCCAAAAATATCGGTGTCCACGGCACGTCCATCAGCGATGTGATCACGCCACCCGACAAGACCTCGCGCAGCGCATCTACGTCCCGGAGTAATTGGACATGACGCGAGCTCCCGGTACTGAGGGATTGCCCGAGCGCCGATTCGAAAACGTCTCCCGAGAGAAGCTGGTCGAACCGGATTCCGATTTGCACCAGGACCCGACTGCGAAAATGCTCAAGCGCGGCGTAACTGACAAACAGCGCGAGTGCGATCAGCGTGAGCAGCAAGAGGGTCATTCCGTTGCGGCTGGTCAGCACCCGATCGTAAATCTGCATCGTGTAGAGAGGCGACACGAACACCAGCAGGTTTATAAAGATCGACAATCCGCCGGCCGCGAACAGGCCAGGACGTATCTGACGAAACCCATCCGCGAATGCTGAGGTCTTTGTCGAAGTATACATGTGCGTATCCAGGCTACCCATGGCGGGCAGCGGCAAACGTTGAATTTGCATGTGGTCGAGCGGCGAAGCTTGCATTCCAACATTCTGCAGAGCGCAGAATGGCCCCTGCCTGGCGGTCACCGCGGCTGCGAGTGACCGGCCAGTTAATTATCATACGCGGGGCGTGCGCCCCGCGTATGTCTCCGCTGATGAAGGCTGTCCTTCAAACCTATAAGTGCCAGGCGTGATGGTCGATATGATGCGAGTTGTAGTGATCCGAGTGGAAGTCGACCAGATGCGCCCCTACATCGAGGGCAGTGGAGGCAGCAGCCGTCGCACCGCTTCCGACTGCAGCCGCACTTGGCGCCGGAAACACCGGATGATTTCCCGCCGCGCTCCCCGTGGCGTCCACGGCAAGCTGTGAGAAATCAAGCGCTCGATGGTCATCAAAGTACTGGTGCCGATGATATTGACCGCCATCAGTGATCGTGGGCGTTGAACCGCCGGACGTACCGTCAGCCGAAAGCGTTGTGCTTGTGCCGATATCGTGTTGCTGCTGGTGGTGTTGACGATATTGATGATGTTGATGGTACTGACCACCCTCGATCGTCGTCGACGCCGAACCACTGGGCGGGCTGACGCCACTCGAACTGCTGGTTCCACCACCGTCGACGGTGGCGCCATCGGCAGCGGTATGTGCGCCGCCCGTCGAGGCGGTTGTCGTGTCACCGCTCAAATCCGTCGGCGGGATCGCGCTTTCGCCCGAAATTTCCGTGGTGATTGCGCCGGGGCCTTCGGCCGGAAGCGTCGCGCTTGCAGTGTTATGCTGCAGGAAAATGCTCTGCAACTCCGGCGAGCTCTCAAGCGCCGTGTCGCCGTTTTGCGATCCCCAAGAGTAAGCATAATCGAAAGCCGGATTTGGAACGAGCGCCGACCAGTGAGCGAGCATTGATTGCGCCTGCTCAGCCGTCGGCATCACGTACCGACCGCCCTCGTCGTTGACCCAGTTACCACCGCCAAAGGTCTGGAACACCGGTACGATCTGGCTCGTCGGTATTCCGGCGGATTCGGCGGCCGCCACAGCCTTGTCGATCATACCGTAATCGACTGTACTCGTGCCGGACCTCACCGGATACGGGTCAATGCCGAAAAGATCGATGTGAGTGTTGGCGGGGTTGTAGGTATCAGCGAAGGTGGGGTCGTCTGAAGGTCCCATGTTCATCATGGTGATGAAAGTTTTCGCGCCGGGAACGTTGGCGTGGATATAGTCGGATTCCGCCTTGAGATTCTCCGCCGTGACCAACGTGTTGTACTGCCCCGTGGGGTCCGGCTCATCCTTGAGGTAAAAGCCGTATACTTTCGGATTTCCGATGTAAGGCTTTACCGCATCGATGAAGCTCTGAGTAACTCCGTCGCCCTGATCGAGATAGACCATGCCCAGCACACCGGCGGGAAGTGCATTCAACTGGTCCACCGACGAGACGTCGGCCAGGTTGAAGCCTGCCGCGGCCGGAGCGTAGGCTCCCTGCGCATTGAAGTTATTGCCAGCAGTGTAGTGTAATGTTGTCAAATCGATTCCCCATTTGTGATGGAAGTACCCCGAAGTCTGAGCGCCACCGGCGTCTCGGGGTTAAACCTATGTTTACATTTGGGGCAAGAATTCGGTTCGATCGGGCCTAACCAAGGGATTATTGTGTTGATAAGTGGAGCACTTATTAGTTGTGCCGCAAGTAAATTTCACTACAACTTGTTAGTTGCGACGCGAGTAACTGCACCACAACTCCACAATTGCGCCGCGGGTAGTTGCACTACAACGCGCTCATTAGGCTTCTTCTCCGGCGGCAATCAACAACGGTCTCAATGGCATACTGGGAAGAAGTGTTCCAGCGTCGCATGGTCCGGCGCGATGTGAGTGCTTGCAGCGCGTGAAGACGGGTTGTGCGAGGCCATCGTCCCGCTCGCGGACGTATGCCGCGATTAGCCTACAAAGAGAATTCCCGGTCAGGCTCTCAGGAGCACGCCGTCTCATGCCCGATCGCGATGCGCCGCTGCATCCGCCGCGCGACGCTCTCGCGATGGGTGATGGCGACGATGGTGGTGGCCGCGCAATGCGAAAGCAACGCGTCGAGCACGCGGGTTTCGGTCGCGGCATCCAGCGACGAGGTGCTTTCGTCGAGGATCAGGACGTCCGGCTGAAGCAACAGCGCGCGGGCGATGCCGAGCCGCTGGCGCTGCCCGGCGGAGAGATCGACGCCGCCCTGCCCGAGCTGCGTGTCATAGCCCTGCGGCAGCCGCATGATGTCGGCGTCGATGGCGGCGATGGCCGCCGCCTTGCGGATAGCATCGAGTTGTGTCGCCGGCAGGCCGATCACGAGATTCTCCGCGACGCTGCCGGTAAAGACATCGATCTCGTGCGGCACCACAACGATGCGCCGCCGCAACACGCGAAGCGGGATCGTCTCGAACGGCTCGCCGTCGAGCAGGATCGCGCCGCGCGCGGGCCGGCGCGCACCGAACAACAGGCTCGCCAGCGTACTCTTGCCGATGCCACTCGGTCCGACCACCGCGACCTTGTCGCCGGGCGCAAGCACGAACGACAGATCGTGCAGCACCAAGGCGTCGGTTCCGTCATAGCGAAACGACAGGCCGGTAACGTCGAGCCGCGCCCCGCGCGACTGACCCGGCGCGGCCGCGCCATCGACATCTTCGTGCGGGCCGCCGGCGATATCAGAGAGGCGCGCCGCCGACACCGTCATCGCCTGGAAATCGTCGAAGGTCTTCACCAGGTTCAGCACCGGCGCCGACAGCGAGCCGCCGACCGAGAGGAACAGCACGAAATCGCCGATGCTGATGCCGCCGTCGATCACGCGCAGGCCGCCGGCCAACGCGATCGCCGCCGTGATCAAGCCGCCGGCGAACCGCCCGGTCGCATCCAGCCCCGCCGACATGCGGATCACCGCGAAATGCGCGTCGAGATCGCAAGCCAGGCGCTGCTCGAACCGCCGCTCGGCGAAGCCGTGCGCGGAGTTGAAGCGCAACGTCGCGACATAGGCGATGGCCTCGACCAGATGCGCCCAGTAACGGCTGCGCGCCTCGAACCACGCGCCTTCGCGCGCCCGCAGCGCGCGGGCGAACAGCACATGCAGCACCGCCAGCGCCGCGACGATGGCGATGACGATAAATCCCACCAGCGGATCGACGATCACCATCGCCACCGCCAGCACCGCGATGGTGCCGAGACTCAGCACGCCTTCGATCAGGCTGTCGCTCGCGCCCTGCGCCAGACGCTCCGCCTCCTCGAAGGTGCGCCC
>JBASBO010000327.1:0-9851 GCA_049651165.1 Xanthobacteraceae bacterium
CAAGGTCGGCAGCGCGACGTCGAGCGCGGCGCGCGGGAGTCTTGCGGCGAAATCGCGGCACGTCCGCCACGCGCCGCCAAGGCGGCGGGCGGGGGATCGGAGGGGCGCGGCATCGCTCGACAGGTCACTCGACATCGGGAAGGAGGCTAGCCGGGCGTGGCGGGCCGCTCAAGGTGGCTCCGCGCAGTTCGCATTGCATGGGGCGGCGGTTGGGCGTACCACCGCGCCATGCCGGCTGCCCCGTCCTCGCCCGTCCTGTTCGACCGCGCGCTGCTGCGCGTGCGGCTGGCGCGCGCGGAAAAGCGCGGCGCGGCGACGTTCCTGCTCGACCATGCGGTGGATGATGCGGCGGAGCGGCTGTCGGCGGTCAACCGCAGCTTCGTGTTGGGGATCGATCTGGCGACGCCCGGCGATGCGTTGCGCATTGCCCTGGAACAGCAGGGCGTGGCGCTGACGCCGGTGGAGATTCCCGATACCGACAGTGATCCGCTGAGGTTGACGCCGGACTCGATCGATCTCGCCGTCTCGCTGCTGGCGCTGCAATTTGTGAATGACCTGCCGGGGGTGCTGGCGCAACTGCGCCGCGCGCTGAAACCCGACGGGCTGCTGCTGGCGGCGATGATCGGCGGCGATACGCTCACCGAGTTGCGGCAGGCGTTCGCGGCCGCCGAAGCCGAGGTCGAGGGCGGCGCGTCGCCGCATGTCTCGCCGTTCGCCGACCTGCGCGACGCCGGCGGACTGTTGCAGCGCGCCGGCTTCGCGCTGCCGGTGACGGATTTCGAGCGGCTGACGGTGCGCTACGACAACGCCTTCGCGCTGATGCAGGACCTGCGCCGGATGGGCGCGACCAACGTGCTGGCGGAGCGGCGCAAGACTCCGCTGCGGCGCGCCACGTTGCTGCGCATGGCGGAAGTTTACAGCGAACGGTTCGCGGATCCGGACGGCCGTATCCGCGCCACCTTCGACATCGTCTGGCTGTTCGGCTGGGCCCCGCATCCGAGCCAGCAAAAGCCGCTGCGGCCCGGCTCGGCCAAGTTCAGCCTTGAGGCGGCGGTGAAGCGGCGCGCGCCGAAGCAGGGTTGATCGTCATTGCCGGACTTGATCCGGCAATCCATCCTTCTTCAAAAGAGGATGGATGCGCGGGTCGAGCCCGCGCATGACGTTGGAATATGCAGCTACTGTCTCACATCAACAGGTCGATCAGCGGCGGGATCAGGGGGATGTCGGCGGGCGGCATCGGGTAGTCGCGCAGCTTGTTGGCGCGGACCCATTTCAGCGCCTGCCCCTCTTTCGAGGTCACCGTGCCTTCCCAGCGCCGGCAGATGTAGAGCGGCATCAAGAGATGGAAGCTGTCATAGGCGTGGCTGGCGAAGGTCAGCGGCGCGAGGCAGGCTTCCTTGACCTCGATGCCGAGTTCCTCGCGCAATTCGCGGATCAAGGCCGGCTCCGGCCGCTCGCCCGCCTCCAGCTTGCCGCCGGGAAATTCCCACAGGCCGGCAAGCTGCTTGCCTTGCGGGCGCTGCGCGATCAGCACGCGGTTGTCGGCGTCGATCAGCGCGCAGGCGACGACGAGGGTGAGTTTCATAAGGGGCCACCCTGCGATCGGTTGTCTGTGGTTTGAAGTGTTTCCACTGGTCGTCCCTGCGCAGGCAGGGACCCATAACCCCTGAATCGGAAAGTGACAGCATCGGCTTCATTGCTCAAAAGCAATGCGGCGGCGTATGGGTCCCCGCCTGCGCGGGGACGACGGAAGCCCCTCACGACCGGTAATCGCCGTTGATGGCGACATATTCCTTGGTGAGGTCGCAGGTCAGCACGCGGTCGCGGCCTTTGCCGAGGCCCAGCGCGACCTTGATGCGGATGACGTCGTTGGTCATCGCTTTCGAGACTTCCGCCTCGTCGTAGGACGGATCGCGCGCGCCGCTTTTGGCGACGCGGATGCCGTTGAAGGAAATCGACAGCTTGTCGCGGTCGGCGGGTTCGCCGGCCTTGCCGACCGCCATCACCACGCGGCCCCAGTTGGCGTCCTCGCCGGCGATCGCGGTCTTCACCAGCGGCGAATTGGCGATCGACATCGCGACGCGGCGCGCCGACTTGTCGGAGACCGCGCCCTCGACGGTGATTTCCACCAGTTTTCGCGCGCCCTCGCCGTCGCGGGCCACCTGCTCGGCGAGGTCGGCGAGCACGCCGTGAAACGCCTTGGCGAAGGCTTTCAGGCGCGGGTCGGATGCGCGGGAGATTCTCGGCGCGTCCGCCGCCGCGCCGGTGGCGAAGGCCAGCAGGGTGTCGGAGGTCGAGGTGTCGCCGTCGATGGTCACGGCGTTGAAGGTGTCGGCGACGCCGGTCTTCAGCAGCGATTGCAGCACCGCCGCCGACAGCGGCGCGTCGGTGAAGACGAACGACAGCATGGTCGCCATGTCCGGCGCGATCATGCCCGCGCCCTTGGCCATGCCGTTGATGGTGACCTTGGCCTTGCCGATCTTCACGGTCGCGGTCGCGACCTTGAAGAAGGTGTCGGTGGTCATGATCGCCTTGGCGGCGTCGTGCCAGCGGTCGGGCTCGGCCTGCCGCGCCAGTGCGTCGAGCACGCCGTCGAACTTGGTGGCGTCGAGCGGCTCGCCGATCACCCCGGTCGAGGCGAGGAAGACGTCATCGGCCGAACAGCCGACGGCCTTCGCGGCGATCTTCGCGGTCAGCGCGGTGGAGGCGCGGCCGGTCTTGCCGGTGAAGGCGTTGGCGTTGCCGGAATTGACCACCAGCGCGCGGGCTTTGCCGCCCTTCAGCTTGGCGCGGCACCACTCCACCGGCGCGGACGGGCACTTCGAGGTGGTGAAGACGCCGGCGACCGTGGCGCCGGGGTCGAGCAGCGCCAAAAGCACGTCGGTGCGGCCCTTGTAGCGGATACCGGCGGCGGCGGTGGCCAGCCGCACGCCGCCGAGCGGCGGCAGGTCGGGGACGTGTTTCGGGGCGAGGGGGGAGACAGCAGTGGACATGGTGCTTCCGTCATTGCCGGACTTGATCCGGCAATCCATCAATGAAGATGGATGCGCGGGTCAAGCCCGCGCATGACGAAACTACCGATTTACTTCTTCGCGGGCGGCGTCGCGGGCGTTGCCGGCGCGGGAACGGCGGGTGCGGCCGGCTTGTCCATGCGCTCGACCTTGGCGGTTTCGCGCAGCTTGGCGACGAATTCCGACTGCGCCTTGCGGGTCACATACTGCTCGATCTGCGGCTTGACCTGATCGAACTCCGGCGGCTTGCGGTTGCGCTTTTCCTCGACCTTGATGATGTGCCAGCCGAACTGGCTCTTCACCGGATCGGAAATCTTGCCCGGCTCCAGCTCGAAGGCGACCTTGGAGAACTCCGGCACCATCTGCTCCTTGGTGAAGAAGCCGAGATCGCCGCCGTCGGAGGCGCCGGGGTCCTTGGACTTCTCCTTGGCGAGCTTGGCGAAATCGGCGCCCTTGTCGAGTTCGGCCTTGATCGCCTTGGCCTCGTCCTCGGTCTGCACCAGGATGTGGCGGGCGTGGACCTCCTGCTCGCCGGAAATCTGCTTGGTGGCGTCGTCATAGACCTTCTTCATGGCCTCGTCGGTCAGCGCCGCCTTGCCCTCGGCCGCCAGCAGGTTGTCCATCAACAGGCGGTTGCGGGCGAAATCGAGTTTTTTCTTGAAATCGGCCTGTTCGGCGATTTTCTTGTCCTCGGCGGCCTTGGCGACGATCTTCATGTCGATCAGGAACGCCAGCACGTTCTCCCTTTTGGTGGCGGGGTCCATCTGCGCCAGGCTCGGGGCCAGTTCCTCCTCGGCCAGCGCCACGTCGCTCTGGTGGATTTCCGCGCCGTTGACCTTGGCCAGCACCGGATTGGCATCGTCGGCGCGGGCGGCGGAGCCGCAGAGCAGCGCGAGCGCGAGGCAGCTTGCCGCGGACAGCGCGAGGCCGCGCAGGCTCAAGGTGGTCGGACGCAATGAAGCAGTCATGGAAATTCCTGTTCTCCCGGAGGGGGGCGGTTCGAGGCGGCGGACACTCGCCTACTCTGGGTTCGTTGGCAACGCGAAAACTCTGTCAAAATCATGAAATATCGGACAGCCACCGGCCTCCCTTGCGCCGTTGACAACCCCCTGGACGGGCCATATCTGTCCGGCACCGGGGCAACGGTGGCCGCATTGCCCGGTGCCCTTTTCGGTAAATCCTTGACGGTCGAACTATTCCCGCTGGCGGCGAGACGTAAGGTCCGATCCCGGCTCGGGAATTGGGCGGATCGAGGCGTCACGACGAGTTGATGGACGCGATGGAGCGGCGACGCGACGGATTGGCTCTCCGGCGCGACAAGACGCCCCGCCGCATGATAAACGATCCGGTCGGCGGCGGACGCCGGACGATCTCGCGATCGGATGATCTGACGGCGGCAACGCCGGACCGCATGGACAGGATAAATTTGGCATGATCGGCGCGCTCGCCCGCAAGTTTTTCGGCTCTCCCAACGACCGCCGGGTCAAGGCCTATCAATCGCGGGTCAACGCCATCAACGCGCTGGAGCCGGAGGTCGCGGGCTTGAGCGACGACCAGCTCAAGGCGCGCACCGACGAATTCCGCCAGCAGATCGAAGCCGGCAAGTCGCTGGACGACCTTCTGGCGCCGGCCTTCGCCACGGTGCGCGAGGCGGCCAAGCGGGTGCTGGGCCAGCGCCATTTCGACGTGCAGTTGATCGGCGGCATGGTGCTGCACGAGGGCGACATCGCCGAGATGAAGACCGGCGAAGGCAAGACGCTGGTGGCGACGCTCGCGGTCTATCTCAACGCGCTCGCCGGCAAGGGCGTCCACGTCGTCACCGTCAACGATTACCTCGCCAGCCGCGACGCGGCCTGGATGGCGCAGATCTACTCGTTCCTCGGGCTGACCACCGGCGTCATCGTCCACGGCCTCGACGACGAGCAGCGCAAGGCGGCCTATGCCTGCGACATCACCTACGGCACCAACAACGAATACGGCTTCGACTATCTGCGCGACAACATGAAGTACCGGCTGGAGGACATGGTCCAGCGCGAGCACTTCTACGCCATCGTCGACGAGGTCGACTCGATCCTGATCGACGAGGCGCGCACCCCGCTCATCATCTCCGGCCCGCTCGACGACCGCTCGGATTTCTACAACACCATCGACACCTTCATCCCGCATCTCGACAAGACCGATTACGAGGTCGACGAGAAGCAGCGCACCGTGGCGCTGACCGAGGGCGGCATGGAGAAGATCGAGACGCTGTTGCGCGACGCCGGCCAGCTCAAGGGCGACTCGCTCTACGATGTCGAGAACGTCTCCGTCGTCCATCACGTCAATCAGGCGCTGCGCGCGCACACGCTGTTCACCCGCGACAAGGACTACATCGTGCGCGGCGACGAGGTCGTCATCATCGACGAGTTCACCGGCCGCATGATGCCGGGCCGGCGCTATTCGGAAGGGCTGCATCAGGCGCTGGAAGCCAAGGAGCACGTCACCGTCCAGCCGGAAAACCAGACGCTGGCCTCGATTACTTTCCAGAACTACTTCCGCATGTACAAGAAGCTGTCGGGCATGACCGGCACGGCGGCGACCGAAGCCGACGAACTGTTCGACATCTACAAGCTGGAAGTGGTCGAGATCCCGACCAACCTGCCGATCGCGCGTCTCGACGAGGACGACGAGGTCTATCGCACCCAGGACGAGAAATACGGCGCGATCCTCGCCGAGATCGAACGCGCCAACGCGCGGATGCAGCCGGTGCTGGTCGGCACCGCGTCGATCGAGAAGTCGGAGGTGCTGGCCGATTATATGAAGAAGCACGGCTTCAGGCAGATCGATTTCACCGATCCCAAAGCCATGGACAAGCTCTACGCGGCGGCGCGCAACAGGAAGCCGGCGAAGCTGTTCGCGGTGCTCAACGCCCGCTTCCACGAGCAGGAAGCCTATATCGTCGCCGAGGCCGGCGTGCCCGGCGCCATCACCATCGCCACCAACATGGCCGGCCGCGGCACCGACATCAAGCTCGGCGGCTCGGTGGACATGCGCATCCTCAAGGAACTGGAAGGCGTCGAGGACGAGGCCGAGAAGGCGCGCCGCACCGAGGCCATCAAGGCCGAGATCGAGACGTTCCGCGACATCGTGCTTAAGGCCGAGGAAACCGTCGAGGTCGAGCCCGCGAAAGGCGCGCGCGCGGCCAAGACCGTGACCCGGCCCGGCGGGCTCTACATCATGGGCTCGGAACGCCACGAATCGCGGCGCATCGACAACCAGTTGCGCGGCCGCTCCGGCCGTCAGGGCGACCCCGGCCGCTCGAAATTCTTCCTGTCGCTGGACGACGACCTGATGCGCATCTTCGGGTCCGACCGGCTCGAATCGATGCTGACCCGGCTCGGCCTCAAGGAGGGCGAGGCGATCATCCATCCGTGGATCAACAAGGCGCTGGAGAAGGCGCAGCAGAAGGTCGAGGCCCGCAACTTCGACATCCGCAAGAACCTCCTGAAATACGACGACGTGCAGAACGACCAGCGCAAGGTGATCTTCGACCAGCGCGTCGACCTGATGCAGAACGAGAGCGTCGCCGAGACCGTCGCCGACATGCGCCGCGCCTATGTCGAGGACGTCGTCAGCAAGCACATCCCCGAGCACGTCTATGCCGAGCAGTGGGACGTCGCCGGCCTCAAGGAGGATCTGGAGCGGGTGCTCGGGCTCGACCTGCCGGTCGACGAGTGGGCCAGGGAAGAAGGTATCGCCGACGAGGAAATTTTGGCGCGGGTCGAAAGCCGCGTCGACGAGCACATGGCGGCCAAGGCGGCGCAATGGGGCCCCGAGGTGATGCGCTACGTCGAGAAGACGATCTTGCTGCAAACGCTGGATCATCTGTGGCGCGAGCATCTGATCATGCTGGATCACCTGCGGCAGGTGATCGGCTTGCGCGGCTACGGCCAGCGCGATCCGTTGCAGGAGTACAAGTCGGAAGCCTTCAGCCTGTTCGAGGCGATGGTCGCGCACCTGCGCGAGGCGGTGACCGCGCAACTGATGCGGGTCGAGATCGTGCCGCCGGAGGAGCAGCAGCCGCTGCCGCCGATGGAGGTTCACAAGGCCAACCCGATCACCGGCGAGGACGAGATGGCGTTCGCCAACGTCTCGCTGGCGCCGGCGGCCAATGCCGACAGGGCCAGCCGCGATCCTGCCGATCCGGCGACCTGGGGCAAGGTCGGCCGCAACGAGGAATGCCCCTGCGGCTCCGGCAAGAAATACAAGCACTGCCACGGCCGCTTCGCGTAAGCGGCGCGGGGCGGGCGGCCCGGCTGACCGGAAACGCGGCGTTTATTTCGTGTCCCGGGCGCGGTGCGGCGTGTAACGCCGCGCCGCAGAACCGGGATCGTATCAAAGATATCCTTCGTGACGGTCCCGGCTCAGCGAAGCGGCACGGCGCTGACGCTTGCGCCGCATCGCGTCCAGGACACGGGGCCGCGTCGTGCGATAAGCGGTTTTGCGGTCGCGCTCAGAACGCGGTGCCGGCGCGGCGGCGGCGGTCCGGGGTGGTGGTGTCGCGCGGCAGCGGGCCGATCCGCAGCATGGTGATGCGGTTGCGCTCGCGGCGCAGCACGCGGAAGCGGAAGCCGTGGAAGGTGAAGCTCTGGCCGCGCTCGGGGATCGAACGCGCCTCGTGGATCACCAGACCGGCGACGGTGGTGGCTTCCTCGTCCGGCAGATTCCAGTCCATGGCGCGGTTGAGGTCGCGGATCGGCACCGAGCCGTCCACCACCACCGAGCCGTCGGGCTGGACGCGGACGCCGGCCACCGCCTCGTCGTGCTCGTCGGAGATGTCCCCGACGATTTCCTCCAAAATATCTTCCAGCGTCACCATGCCCTCGACCTCGCCGTATTCGTCGACGACCAGCGCGAAGTGGGTCTTGCGGCGGCGGAACGCCTTCAACTGCTCGGACACCGGGCGCATCTCCGGCACGAACCACGGCGGCAGCGCGATGGCGCTGACGTCGATCTTCGAGGCGTCGCCGTCGGCGGCGCGCAGCGCCCGCAGCAGGTCCTTGGCGTGCAGCACGCCGACGATGTTCTCCGGCTTGTCGCGCCACAGCGGGATGCGGGTGTATTCGCTCGCCAGCACCTCGCGCACCAGGTCCTCGGGCGGCTGGTCGGCGCACACCGTCACCATGGCGGTGCGGTGGACCATCACGTCGGACACCGCGAGGTCGCCGAAGCGGAACACGTTCTGAATGTATTCGGCCTCGCCGCTCTCGATCTTGCCGTGCTCGGCGGATTCCCCCACCAGCCCCTCGATTTCCGCGCCGGTCAGCACCTCGTGCGCCGAGACTTCCTTGACGCCGAGCGCGCGCAGGATGGCGCGGGAGGCCGAGTTGAGCAGCCAGTTGAGCGGATAGAACGCCAGATAGGAGACGTGCAGCGGATAGGCGATCCATTGCGCCACCGGCTCCGGCTGGCGGATCGCCAGCGTCTTCGGCACCTGCTCGCCGATCACGATATGCAGCGAGGAGAACACCAGGAAGCCGGTGATGAACGAGGTCAGGTGCAGCGCCTGCTCCGGCATCCCGAGCGGCGACAGCAGCGGCTGCAACAGCGCCGCCACGGTGGGCTCGCCGACCCAGCCGAGCCCGAGCGAGGCCATGGTGATGCCGAGCTGGCAGCAGGCGAGATAAGCCTCGATGTTGCCCATGATATGGCGCACGAGACGCGCGCCGTACTGGCGGCGCTCCACCATCGCCTTGACGCGGAAGCCGCGGCTCTTGACCAGCGCGAACTCGGCGGCGACGTAGAAGGCGTTGGCCGCCAGCAGCAGCAGCGCGATCAGGATCTGAAGGGCGGTCGAACTCATTGCGGTTCCGAAGGCGTTGCGGCCTTACGCCGGCGCGGCCAGTTTCCCTGCAAGGAAATCGCGCACCAGAGGCGGCGCGACGCCGTCGATGATGACGGCCTGCCCGATGGCGCGCAGCAGGATGAAGGTGAGCTTGCCGCGCTTCACCTTCTTGTCCTGCGCCATCAGGTCCATCAGCGCGTCGGCGTCGGCGAGCCCTTCCTGCGCGAAGCCGGCGATGTCCTGCAAGCGTGTCGGCAGTCCGACGGCGGCGAGGTGGCGCTCGATGCGCGCGGCGTCGTCAGCGGCGATCATGCCGAGTTGCGCGGAGAACTGCGCCGCCAGCACCATGCCGACGGAAACGCCCTCGCCGTGGAACAGGCGGTCGGAGAAGCCGGTGGCGGCTTCCAGCGCGTGGCCGAAGGTGTGGCCGAGATTGAGCAGTGCGCGCTCGCCGGTCTCGCGCTCGTCACGGGCCACGATCGCCGCCTTGGCGCGGCACGAGGTGGCGACGGCGTGCTCGCGCGCCGCTCCCCCTGAGAAAATCTCGGCGTGATGGGCTTCCAGCCAGGCGAAGAACGCGGCGTCGCCGAGCAGGCCGTATTTGGCGACTTCGGCGTAGCCGGCGCGGAACTGGCGCGGCGACAGCGTGTCGAGCACGGCGGTGTCGGCGATCACCAGAACGGGTTGATGAAACGCGCCGATCAGGTTCTTGCCCTGCGGCGAGTTGATGCCGGTCTTGCCGCCGACGGATGAATCGACCTGCGCCAAGAGCGAGGTCGGCACCTGCACCACATCGACGCCGCGCCGCACCGACGCCGCGGCGAAGCCGGCGAGATCGCCGACCACGCCGCCGCCGAGCGCGATCACCAGATCGTTGCGCTCGACCTTGGCGGCGATCAGCGCCTCGCAGACTTGCTGGAACCCCGCATAGCTCTTGGAGCCTTCGCCTTCGTCCACGACGATGCGCGAATGAGCGATGCCCGCCGTGTCCAGCGCCGCCTCGGTCGGCGCCAGCC
>JBASBO010000328.1:0-4968 GCA_049651165.1 Xanthobacteraceae bacterium
GTGCGCTGCCGACCTTCCGCTGGCCGGTGCGCGGCCGCGTGGTGACCGCCTACGGCGCCAAGACCAACGGCAAGGCCAATGACGGCATCAACGTCGCGGTGCCGGAAGGCACCCCGGTCAAGGCCGCCGAGGACGGCGTCGTCGCCTATGCCGGCAACGAGCTGAAGGGCTACGGAAACCTCATTCTGGTGCGCCACTCCAACGGCTACGTCACCGCCTACGCCCACGCCAGCGAACTGTTGGTGAAGCGCGGCGAGACCATCAAGCGCGGCCAGACCATCGCCAAGTCGGGTCAGTCGGGCGAGGCCGGCTCGCCGCAACTGCACTTCGAGATCCGCAAGGGCTCGACGCCGGTCGATCCGCTGCAATTCCTCAACGGGGCGTAAGGACTCGAACCTGCATGCGGTGCCTCGCGTCAGCGATTCACCGCGTTTTATGGGCTGATTTGCAACTCGATCAGCGTCGTCCCTGCGCAGGCAGGGACCCATACGCCGCAGCAGTTCGGCTCAATAAACCGGGCCAAGTCATTTTATAACAGCAAATGCCAGGGGTTATGGGTCCCCGCCTGCGCGGGGACGACGCCGAGGTTATTTGATCCCTCGCTCTATATTTCGAGTCAGACTTTGAGCCGCACGCCGAGGCGGCCGGCGAGGTCCTGCGTGAACTGCCAGGCGACGCGGCCGGAGCGCGAGCCGCGCGTGGTCGCCCATTCCAGCGCCTCGTGCTCAAGCCGTTCGTCGTCGAGCGCGATGCCGAAGTGGCCGCAATAGCCGCGCACCATCGCCAGATATTCGTCCTGACTGCACTTGTGGAAGCCGAGCCACAGCCCGAAGCGGTCCGACAGCGACACCTTCTCCTCGACCGCTTCGCCCGGATTGATCGCGGTGGAGCGCTCGTTCTCGACCATCTCGCGCGACAGCAGGTGTCGCCGGTTCGAGGTGGCGTAGAGGATGACGTTCTCCGGCCGCCCCTCGATGCCGCCTTCCAGCACCGCCTTGAGCGACTTGTAGGAGGCGTCGTTGCCGTCGAACGACAGATCGTCGCAGAACACGATGAACAGCAGGTCAGGGGCCGCGCGCAGCAGCGCCATCAGCGCCGGCAGGCTCTCGATGTCCTCGCGGTGAATCTCGATCAGCTTGAGCCGGCCGTCGACGTCGGCCCGCGCGTTGACGGCGGCGTGCGCGGCCTTCACCAGCGACGACTTGCCCATGCCGCGCGCGCCCCACAATAGCGCGTTGTTGGCGGGCAGCCCGGTGGCGAAGCGCTCGGTGTTCTCGATCAGGATGTCGCGCATCCGGTCGATGCCCTTGAGCAGCCCGAGATCGACGCGGTTGACCCGCGGCACAGGGGTCAGCCGCCCGTTCGGATTCCAGATGAAGGCGTCGGCGGCGGCGAGGTCCTGCGGCCGGGTTGCCGGGGGGCTGCCGGCCGACAGGTGGGCGGCGATCGCCTCCAGCGCGCGGGCGATTCGATCCGCGGTGTCGGTGGCTGCGGGGACGGAGGGGCGTTTTGCCGCGCGGGCGCTGGTGCGGACAGCGGCGGCCTTGTTGCGGAGCGGGGCGGAGGCGGCCGCGCGCGGGCGACGGGAGGGCTTTTTGCTTGGTTTTTTCGACATTTTCCGAACTTCCTGATGCCGCACCCTTATCGGCCCGCGCCGCCCGCCGCAAGGCGGCCGGGCACGGGGCGGAACCGGGCGGGGCGGCGTTGCAATTGAGACGGCGGCCGCTATAGTCCGCGCGAATTTGCCAGGAACCGGCCCGGACGCCGCCATCGTCGCGCCGGTTCGTCTCCATTTCACAAGGGATTACGGATGCTGATTACCCCTGCTTTTGCCCAGGCCGCCGGCGCGGCCGGCGACACCGGCAGCATGTTGATGTCGCTGCTGCCGTTCGCGCTGATCTTCGTCATCATGTACTTCCTGATCCTGCGGCCGCAGCAGCGCAAGGTGAAGGACCACAACGAACTGGTGAAGAACATCCGGCGCGGCGACACGGTGGTGACCAGCGGCGGGCTGGTCGGCAAGGTGACCAAGGTGGTGGACGACGAGCAGATCGAGTTCGAGGTCGCCGACGGCGTGCGAGTGCGGCAGATGCGGCAGATGATCTCCGCCGTGCGCACCAAGGGCGAGCCCGCCAAGGACAAGGACGGCGCGGCCGCGAGCTGATCGCGCCGCTAATACCCGGAACGTCTGACGGATCGATTCGATGCTGTATTTCACACGCTGGAAGGCTTTGGGGATCATCGCCGTTGCGCTCCTGGTGTGCCTGTGCGCGGTGCCCAACTTCTTCCCCGAGGCCACCGTCAAGAGTTGGCCGCGCTGGGCGCAGCGCCACCTCGTGCTCGGCCTCGACCTGCAAGGCGGCTCGCACATCCTGCTTGAGGTCGACGCCAAGTCGGTCCGGAAGGACAAGCTCGATCAGGTCCGCGACGATACCCGGCGCACGCTGCGCGACGCCCGCATCGGCTACACCGGCCTCGCCATTCGCGGCGACAATGTCGAGGTGCGCGTCAAGGAGCCCGACCTTGAGCGGGCGCTGGCCAAGCTGAAGGAATTGTCGCAGCCGCTCAGCGGCATTCTCGGCTCGACCGGCGCGCGCAGCGTCGAGGTCAGCGACGCCGGCGGCGGCCTGATCCGCATGAACGTGCCGCAGGCGGCGATCTCCGACCGCGTTCGCCAGTCGGTCGATCAGTCGATCCAGATCGTCGAGCGCCGCGTCAACGAACTCGGCACCGTCGAGCCGCTGATCCAGCGGCAGGGTCTCGACCGCATTCTGGTGCAGGTGCCCGGCTTGCAGGACCCGACGCGGCTCAAGGAAATCCTCGGCAAGACCGCGAAGATGGACTTCCGAATGGTCGATCCGGCGGTGTCGCCGGAGCAGGCGGCGCAGGGCCGCGCGCCGCCCGACGACGAGGTGCTGATGAGCGCCCAGGAGCCCAAGGTTCCCTACGTCGTCAAGAAGGAGGTGCTGGTCTCGGGCGGCGACCTCACCGACGCCCAGCCCGGTTTCGACCAGCGCACCAGCGAGCCGATCGTCTCCTTCCGCTTCAACACCACCGGCGCGCGCAAGTTCGCCGACGCCACCCTGAAGAACGTCGGCACCCCGTTCGCCATCATCCTCGACAACGAGGTGATCTCCGCACCGGTGATCCGCGAGCCGATCACCGGCGGCTCCGGGCAGATTTCCGGCGGCTTCACCGTGCAGCAGGCCAACGACCTCGCGATCCTGCTGCGGGCCGGCGCGCTGCCGGCGCCGCTGACGGTGATCGAGGAACGCACGGTCGGCCCCGGTCTCGGGCAGGACTCGATCGTCGCCGGCGAGCGCGCCTCCTATGTGGGCGCGATGCTGGTGTTCCTGTTCATGCTGGTGACCTACCGGCTGTTCGGCGTGTTCGCCAACATCGCGGTGGCGATCAACGTCGCGATGATCTTCGGCATCCTGTCGCTCCTGAACGCCACGCTGACGCTGCCCGGCATCGCCGGCATCGTGCTGACCATCGGCATCGCGGTGGACTCCAACGTGCTGATCTACGAGCGCATCCGCGAGGAACTGCACGGCGGACGCACCGCGATCTCGGCGATCGACGCCGGCTTCAAGCGGGCGCTTGCGACGATTCTCGACTCCAACCTGACGACGTTCATCGCCGCGGTGGTGCTGTTCTATGTCGGGACCGGGCCGGTGCGCGGCTTCGCGGTGACGTTCGGAATCGGCATCATGACGACGCTGTTCACCGCGTTCACGCTGACCCGCCTGATCGTCGCGACCTGGGTGCGATGGAAGCGGCCGCAACAGCATGTCCCGGTCTAAAGCCTTTCACCGTTTCACGGAAACGGTGAAAGACTTTCGGTTTTTTGTTTTAACGCGTTTTCTTCACGCGAACCGGATGCCACTTCGCTTGAAAACGCTATAGGTAATTACGTGGAGCGTCGGCTTTCATGAACTGGTATCTCCTCGCACTGGCCGGCCTTGTCGTCGTCATGACGATCGTGGCGATCTTCGACCTGCTGCCGCCGCTGCGGATCGTGCCGGACGACACCCGCTTCGACTTCACCCAGTTCCGCCGCATCAGCTTTCCGATCTCGGCGGTGCTGACGATCTGCGCCATCACGCTGTTCTTCACCCACGGCCTGAATTTCGGCATCGACTTCAAGGGCGGCATTCTGCTCGAAGTGCAGGCCAAGAGCGGGCCGGCCGATATCGCGCAGATGCGCACCACCCTGAACAAGCTCGAACTCGGCGAGGTCCAGCTTCAGCAGTTCGGCACGCCTCAGGACGTCCTGATCCGCATCGCGCAGCAGCCCGGCGGCGACGAGGCGCAGCAGGCGGCGATCCAGAAGGTGCGCGGCGCGCTCGGCGATGCGGTGGACTATCGCCGCGTCGAGGTGGTGGGGCCGCGCGTCTCCAGCGAGCTTCTGGCCTACGGAATGCTGGGCTTCATCATCGCCACCGTCGGCATCCTGATCTATCTCTGGTTCCGGTTCGAGTGGCAGTTCGCGCTCGGCGCCATGGTCGCCAACGTCCACGACATCGTGCTGACCATCGGCTTCATGTCGCTGATGCAGATCGACTTCGACCTGACCAGCATGGCGGCGCTATTGACGATTCTCGGCTACTCGCTCAACGACACCGTGGTCATCTACGACCGTATTCGTGAAATTCTGCGCCGCTACAAGAAAATGCCGATGCCCGCCGTGCTCAACGCCTCGATCAACTCGACGCTGTCGCGCTCGGTCATCACCCACGTCACCGTAACTCTGGCGTTGCTGGCGCTGCTGTTCTTCGGCGGCACCGCGATCCACTCGTTCGCCGCGACGATGACGTTCGGCGTGGTGCTGGTCGGCACCTACACCTCGATCTTCATCGCCGCCCCGATTCTGATCTATCTCGGCGTCGGCGACCATCGCGAGGGCTCCAGCGCGCCGGTCGACCGCATGAGCAAGGACGATCACACCATCGCGCTGCCGGTCAC
>JBASBO010000329.1:0-5973 GCA_049651165.1 Xanthobacteraceae bacterium
CCATCTGCTACGCCACCGCGGTCGCGCTCGATATCGCAGCCCGCGCCAGCGATCCGAAAGTCGCCGCCGCCGCAGCCGCGCGCGGCGCGCTGCTGACGCCGATCGCCAAGGCGTTCTCGACCGACATCGGCAACGAGGCCGCGTCCCTCGGCGTGCAGGTTCACGGCGGCATGGGCTTCATCGAGGAGACCGGCGCGGCGCAGCACTACCGCGACGCGCGCATCACCCCGATCTACGAGGGCACCAACGGCATCCAGTCGATCGACCTGGTGACGCGCAAGCTCGGGGCCAAGGGCGGTGAATCGGTGTGGGCGCTGCTCGACGAACTGTCGGAGATCGTCAGGCAGGTGGAGGCGTCCAACGATCCGGCCTTCGGCGCCACCGCACTGAGGCTGCGCGAGGCGCTGGAAGCGCTGGAGCGCGCCAGCCGCTGGCTGCTCGACCGCCTCGGCACCGCGCCCAACGAAGCGCTTGCCGGCGCCACGCCCTATCTGCGGCTGTTCGGTTCGACGCTGGGCGGCTGCCTGCTCGCCAAGGAAGCGCTGGCGGCGCGCGATGCCGGCGACCGCTTCGGCGACCCGAACCGCTACACGATGGTGGCGCGTTTCTTCGCCGAGAACGTCACGGTGCAGGCGCCGTCGCTGGAGCGCACCGTGGTCGAAAGCGCCGACGCCGTGCTCGCCGCCGACACGGTTCTGTCGGGGTGAGAGGACGCGGCGCGCCGCCCTTTCGCAATCCGGTGCGAGATACTACATTTATCGTATTCTCCCTCGCGCGGCGCGCGCGCCGGATCCCTGAATGACCACGCTGTACGTCACTCATCCCGCATGTCTCGATCATGTGATGCCGCCCGGACATCCCGAATGTCCGGACCGGCTGCGCGCCATCGACGCCGTGCTCGGCGGCGCGGACTTTTCCGCGCTGTCGCGCGCGCTCGCCCCGGAAGGGTCGCTTGACGACGCCGCGCTGTGCCACACCGATCATCTGATCGACGAATTGCGCCACATCGCGCCGCGCCAGGGCTTCGCCTTCATCGACGGCGACACCTCGATGTCGCCCGGCACCTGGGAAGCGATGCTGCGCGGCATGGGCGGCGCGGTCGCGGCCACCGACGCGGTGCTGGCCGGAACCTGCGACAACGCTTTCGTCGCGATCCGGCCGCCCGGCCATCACGCCGAGATCGGCAAGCCGATGGGCTTCTGCTTCTTCGACAACGCCGCGATCGCCGCGCGCCACGCCCAGCGCAAGCACGGCGTCGGCCGTGTCGCGGTGGTGGATTTCGACGTCCATCACGGCAACGGCACGCAGGACATCTTCTGGGCCGACCCCACCGTGATGTACTGCTCGACGCACCAGATGCCGCTGTTTCCCGGCACCGGCGCGCGCGCCGAGCGCGGCGAGCACGACACCGTCGTCAACGCGCCGCTGAAGTCCGGCGACGGCGGCGGCGAATTTCGCGCCGCCTTCGACGACCTGATTCTGCCGCGGCTATCCGCCTTCGCGCCGGAACTGGTGATCGTGTCTGCCGGCTTCGACGCGCACTACCGCGATCCGCTCGCCACCCTCAACCTCACCGCCGAGGATTTCAGCTGGGTGACGCGCCGGCTGATGAATCTGGCCGACGCCAGCGCGGGGGGACGCCTGGTTTCAGTGCTCGAAGGCGGCTACGATCTTGCCGGCTTGCAGGAATCGGTCGCCGCCCACGTCGCCGCGCTGATGGGAAAGTAATTTCCCGCCACAATCCGCCCTCACCCGTGTCTATCATCGCGCGCGACCGACATTCAGCAGGAACCCGACCATGGCCGACAGCACCCATGCCGACATCAAGACGCTGAGCTTCGAACGCGCGCTGGAGGAACTCGAATCGATCGTGACGCGGCTCGAAGGCGGCGAGGTCGCGCTGGAGGAATCGGTTGCGATCTACGAGCGCGGCGAAGCCCTCAAGCGTCGCTGCGAGCAACTGCTGCGTCAGGCCGAAGCGCGCGTCGAGAAGATCACCACCGACGCCAAGGGCCGGCCCAACGGCACCGAGCCGCTCGACGTGCCGTCGTAACGCGATGGCTCCAGGCCGGACCGAAAGCGTGCGCGTTCAACGCCGTCATGTCATCTACGTTCAGGGCTACGACCCGCGCGGGCTGGCGCAATACTATCGCATGTTCCGCACCGAACTGCGCAAGTCGGCCAAGCTCTACGGCTTGCAGGCGAGCGTCGGCCGGCCGCGAAGCACCGACGACGGCACCATGGCGTCATGGTCGATCGATACGCAAGGGCATGGCTGGCGGACCCGCGTCGCCTACGATTTCCTGCGCTGGGAAGACCTCATCAAGGACGACTTCGCCAAACCGCTCTGGCGCACGGTCGCAAGCGCCGTCGCCATCTATTGCCGCGCGCTGTTTGCCGGCGTCATCCCGCGCATCTGGAAAGCGCACTGGCGCTTCGGGATGTTCATCACCTATCCGCATTTCGTGCTGCTCAATCTCGCGATCTGGTCGGCGCTCGCGGCATGGGCCGCCGCCGCGCTGGCCGGTTCTCTCGGCGCGCCGTCCGCCGCCGCATGGATCGTCGCCGCCGCAGTGTTCGTCGCGGCGCTGTGGGCGCTGTTGAAAACCACCGAGAAGCGCACCTATGCGCTCTATCTGATGTCCGACACCATCTTCACCTGGCAGTTCGCGCACCGCAAACGCCCGGACTGGGACCGCCGCATCGACCGCTTCGCGCAGCATCTGGTCGAGGTCGCGCGCACCACGGATGCGGAGGAAGTGGTGGTGGTCGGCCATTCCTCCGGCTCGTTCCTCGGCATCGAGATCGTGGCGCGGGCGCTGGCGATCGATCCCGACCTCGGCGGCCATGGTCCGCGGGTGGCGCTGCTGACGCTCGGCGGCAACCTGCCGATCGTCGGCTTCTTCTCCGCCTCCGGGCCGTTCCGGGAGCACCTGAAGCGGCTGGCGGTGGAGCCGGCGATCGACTGGATCGACGGCCAGTCGCGCAAGGACGTGATGAACTTCTATCCGTTCGATCCGATCAAAGGCCACGGCATCGATGCCGGCCCGGCGCGACGCAACCCGACCGTGGTCCCGATCCGGTTCCGCGACATGATCGATCCCGCCCGCTACAACAGCTTCCGCTGGCAGTTCTTCCGGGTGCATTTCCAGTTCGTGATGGCGAGCGAGCGGCCGCACCCTTACGACTTCTACCTGATCGTGTGCAGCCCGGTCGCGCTCGCCGACCGCGTCAAAAACCCCGCCGGCGCGCTGGCGGCGGCCACCGCCGCAACCGGGCCGGCGGCCGAAATCCTTCCCCCGGCGTCCGTCCCGGGCTAGACAGGGAACATCCAGCGCCCCTCGGTCGTTGACGTCAATGCTCGTTGAACCAATGCGCGGTCCGGCCTGACCTATAGCGACGCCGCAAGTTGGCTTTAGGGAGGAGGCTTGGTATAAGATTAGAAACGCTATACATTTGCACGCTCGTCTCGCCCTGATCGGGGTCCGGCTGTTCCGGCCAGGAGACTGAAAATGCTTGTATAAATGCCAAAAGATCGAATCGCGCTGCAAATGTGACCTGTATCACAGTTCGCGGATGGAGCGCACGATAGGCTTGAACCGTTTTTCCCTGCTCGGGAGGCTTGAGGATAGGGTCAGATGCGCAACGCCTGCGCGATGCCCATATCGGTCTTTCAGCCGCCCGACATGCAAATTGGAACCCTGCCGTGACCAGCTTCAGCAAGACACCGCTACTTGACACGATCCGCACCCCCGACGATTTGCGCAAGCTCAAGGTCGAGCAGGTCCGACAGGTGGCCGATGAACTGCGGCAGGAAACCATCGACGCCGTGTCGGTCACCGGCGGCCATTTCGGCGCCGGGCTCGGCGTGGTCGAACTGACCACCGCGATCCACTACATCTTCGATACGCCGCGCGACCGTCTGATCTGGGACGTCGGCCATCAGGCCTATCCGCACAAAATCCTCACCGGCCGCCGCGACCGCATCCGCACGCTGCGCACCGCGGGCGGCCTCTCCGGCTTCACCAAGCGCTCCGAGAGCGACTACGACCCCTTTGGCGCGGCGCATTCCTCGACATCGATCTCGGCCGGCCTCGGCATGGCGGTGGCGCGCGACCTCTCCGGGGGCAAAAACAACGTCATCGCCGTGATCGGCGACGGCGCGATGTCGGCCGGCATGGCCTACGAGGCGATGAACAACGCCGGCGCGATGAACTCGCGGCTGATCGTCATCCTCAACGACAACGACATGTCGATCGCGCCGCCGGTCGGCGCGATGTCGAACTATCTGTCGCGGCTGTATTCCGGCAAGACCTATCGCACCATCCGCGAGGCCGCCAAGCAGCTCGGCAAGCACCTGCCGAAGATGATCGCCGACCGCGCCGAGCGCGTCGAGGAATATTCGCGCGGCTTCATGACCAACAGCGGCACGCTGTTCGAGGAGCTGGGCTTCTACTATGTCGGCCCGATCGACGGCCACAACCTCGATCACCTGCTGCCGGTGCTCAAGAACGTCCGCGACATGGAGGACGGCCCGATCCTCGTCCACGTCGTGACGCAGAAGGGCAAGGGCTACGGCCCGGCGGAAGCCGCCGCCGACAAGTATCACGCCGTGGTCAAGTTCGATATCGCCACCGGCGCGCAATCGAAGGCCAAGCCCAACGCGCCGGCCTATCAGAACGTGTTCGGCCAGTCGCTGGTCAAGGAAGCCGAGAAGGACGACAAGATCGTCGCCATCACCGCGGCGATGCCGTCCGGCACCGGCGTCGATATCTTCAACAAGGCGTTCCCGAAGCGCACCTTCGATGTCGGCATCGCCGAGCAGCACGCGGTCACCTTCGCCGCCGGCCTCGCCACCGAAGGCTACAAGCCGTTCTGCGCGATCTACTCCACCTTCCTGCAACGCGGCTACGATCAGGTGGTGCACGACGTCGCCATCCAGAACCTGCCGGTGCGCTTCGCCATCGACCGCGCCGGGCTGGTCGGCGCCGACGGCGCGACCCATGCCGGCTCGTTCGACAACGCTTATCTCGGCTGCCTGCCGAACTTCGTCATCATGGCGGCGGCCGACGAGGCCGAACTGGTGCACATGGTCGCCACGCAGGTCGCGATCGACGACCGTCCGAGCGCGGTGCGCTACCCGCGCGGCGAAGGCCGCGGCGTCGAGATGCCTGACGTCGGCGTGCCGCTGCCGATCGGCAAGGGCCGCGTCATCCGCCAGGGCAGCAAGGTGGCGCTGCTGTCGTTCGGCACCCGCCTCGCCGAGTGCGAGAAGGCGGCCGACGAGCTTGCCGCCCACGGCCTCTCCACCACCGTCGCCGACGCGCGCTTCATGAAACCGCTCGATGTCGAACTGGTGCTGAAGCTGGCGCGCGAGCACGAAATCCTGCTCACGGTCGAGGAAGGCTCGGTCGGCGGCTTCGGCTCGCACGTCATGCAGACGTTGGCCGATCACGGCGTGCTCGACACCGGGCTGGTGCGCTTCCGCTCGATGGTGCTGCCGGACGAGTTCATCGACCACAACTCGCCGGCGGCGATGTACGCCTATGCCGGACTCGACGCCAAGGGCATCGTCGCCAAGGTGTTCGAAACCATCGGCAAGGACACCGCCGGCACCATCAAGCTCGCCGGCGCGTAACGCAACGCGAATGCCGCGTCCCGGGCGACGCTCAAACAATCCCGGCGTCGTCCTCGCGCAGGCGAGGACCCATAACCCTTTGCGTTGGTCGTTATGTAATGACCTCGCCTTGAGTGATTGAACCGAAGCGCTGCGGCGTATGGGTCCCCGCCTACGCGGGGACGACACTGATCGAGTTGCCAATTCGCGCACTAAACCGACTCCGGCCATGACACCGCCACGCAAACGCGCTGACCAGCTTTTGGTAGAACGCGGCCTGTTCGACAGCCGGGCGCGGGCGCAGGCGGCGATCGCCGCCGGCCTGGTCAGCGCCAACGGCAAGCCGGTGACCAAAC
>JBASBO010000330.1:0-7040 GCA_049651165.1 Xanthobacteraceae bacterium
CGGTGGACGCCGGCGCGACAGCCTCCGACATCATCGCGCGGGCGTGCGACCAGCGCATCAACCTGCGCCGCGACGGTGCGCGGATCGGCATCGCGCTCGACGAGACCACGACGCCCGCGATCGTCGAGGCGGTGTGGCGCGCGTTCGGCGGCGCGCTCGCCTATGCCGACGTCGAAGCCGGAGCCGCCGATACGCTGCCACATGGCCTTGCGCGCGAAACCGCCTATCTGACGCATCCGGTGTTTCATGCCTATCGCTCGGAGACGGAGCTGCTGCGCTACATGCGCAAGCTCGCCGACCGCGACCTCGCGCTCGACCGCGCCATGATCCCGCTCGGCTCCTGCACCATGAAGCTCAACGCCACCACCGAGATGATGCCGCTGACCTGGCCGGCGTTCGGCGCGCTGCATCCGTTCGCGCCGCGCGAGCAGGCGGAGGGCTATCACGCGCTGTTCGCGCGGCTGGAGAAATGGCTGATGGAGATCACCGGCTACGACGCGGTGTCGTTGCAGCCCAACTCCGGCGCGCAGGGCGAATATGCCGGGCTGCTGGCGATCCGCGGCTATCACGCCGCGCGCGGCGAGAGCCACCGCAAGGTGTGCCTGATCCCGTCTTCCGCGCACGGCACCAATCCGGCCTCCGCCGCGATGGCGGGAATGGAGGTGGTGGTGGTCGCCTGCGACAAGCACGGCAACGTCTCGGTCGACGACCTGCGCGCCAAGGCGGCGCAGCACGCCGAGCGCCTGAGCGCGGTGATGATCACTTATCCGTCAACGCACGGCGTGTTCGAGAAGAAGATCCGCGAGATCTGCGACATCGTCCACAGCCACGGCGGCCAGGTCTATCTCGACGGCGCCAACCTCAACGCCCAGGTCGGCCTCGCCCGGCCCGGCGACTACGGCGCCGACGTCAGCCACCTCAATTTGCACAAGACCTTCTGCATCCCGCACGGCGGCGGCGGACCCGGCATGGGGCCGATCGGCGTGAAAGCCCATTTGAAGCCGTTCCTGCCCGGCCACCCGGCGCTCGACGGCGGCACCGCGGCGGTCGGCCCGGTGGCGGCGGCGCCCTACGGATCGGCCTCGATCCTCACCATCTCCTATCTCTACATCCTGATGATGGGCGGCGAGGGTCTGCGGCGCGCCACCGAAGTGGCGATCCTCAACGCCAACTACATCGCCGACCGGCTGGAGCCGCACTTCCCGGTGCTCTATCGCAGCATCGGCGGGCGCGTCGCCCACGAGTGCATCATCGATCCGCGCCCGCTGAAGGCGAGCAGCGGCGTCACCGTGGACGACATCGCCAAGCGGCTGATCGACTACGGCTTCCACGCCCCGACCATGAGCTTTCCGGTGGCCGGCACGCTGATGATCGAGCCGACGGAATCGGAATCCAGGGCCGAGATCGACCGCTTCGTCGAGGCGATGATCGCGATCCGGCGCGAGATCGCCGAGGTCGAGGCCGGGCGCTGGGGAATCGAGGAGTCGCCGCTGCGGCACGCGCCGCACACCGTGCACGACATCGCCGACGATCAATGGGACCGTCCCTATTCGCGGATCGAGGGCTGCTTCCCGGCCGGCACCTCGCGCGCGGACAAATACTGGTCGCCGGTCGGCCGCGTCGACAACGTCTACGGCGACCGCAACCTGGTGTGCTCCTGCCCGCCGGTCGAGGATTACGCGCAGGCCGCCGAATAGCGGCCGCTGGAGAGCGAACACTGAATAGCGGCCGCTGGAGACACTGAACGAAGGCCGCCGAATAGCGTGGCGCAGGGCTCGGGGCCGTCACGATCCGGAAGGTCGTGACGATCCGGATTTGTCACGCCAGCCGCTGACGGGACGACGGTTGACGGCCAAGAGGGGCGCGCGTTGGCGCTGTTTCTCACCGCCTTCGCGCCAAACGCCGAACGAGCACGCCGAGGCTGTGAAACCGCTTACCGAAACGGTGCGCCCGAAACGATGACGTTTCCAAAACTCAAACGGGCACTGGGGACGTCGGCAACTCAACGTCCACAGCGCCCGTTCGCTTCCGAAGGCATGACCGTATCCGAAGCCGATTCCCGAGGCTCCGGGATCATGCCGCAACTCAAGTCACGTCGAACTCAAGTCCCGGAAACTCAATCTTCCGCCGGCTCCTCGCCGTCGGCGTCGCGCTCGGGAGCCCCGGCGAGGATTTGCTCGGCGATCAGCCCGGAATTCTGCCGGATCGCGGCCTCGATCTTGGCGGTCATGTCCAGATTGGCGCGCAGGAACGCCTTGGCGTTCTCGCGGCCCTGACCGAGCCGCTGGCTGTCGTAGGAAAACCACGCGCCGGACTTCTCGACGATTCCGGCCTTGACGCCGAGGTCGAGGATTTCGCCCATCTTGGACACGCCCTCGCCGTACATGATGTCGAACTCGACCTGCTTGAACGGCGGCGCCAGCTTGTTCTTCACCACCTTGACGCGGGTCGAGTTGCCGATCACCTCGTCGCGCTCCTTGATGGCGCCGGTACGGCGGATATCGAGGCGCACCGAGGCGTAGAATTTTAGCGCGTTGCCGCCGGTGGTGGTTTCCGGCGAGCCGTACATCACCCCGATCTTCATGCGGATCTGGTTGATGAAGATCACCATGGTGTTGGACTTGTTGATCGAGGCGGTGAGCTTGCGCAGCGCCTGGCTCATCAGCCGCGCCTGCAAGCCGGGCAGCGCATCGCCCATGTCACCCTCAAGCTCGGCGCGCGGCACCAGCGCCGCCACCGAATCGATGATCAGCACATCGACCGCGCCGGAACGCACCAGCGTATCGGCGATCTCCAGCGCCTGCTCGCCATGATCGGGCTGCGAGATCAACAGCTCGTCGACATTGACGCCGAGCTTGCGGGCATAAACCGGATCGAGCGCGTGCTCGGCGTCGATGAACGCGCAGATGCCGCTCTTTTTCTGGGCTTCCGCCGCGCAATGCAGCGCCAGCGTGGTCTTGCCGGAAGATTCCGGGCCGTAAATCTCGACGATCCGCCCTTTCGGCAGCCCCCCAACCCCGAGCGCGATGTCCAGCCCGAGCGAACCCGACGAGATCGTCTCGATATCCATCGAACGATCGTTCTTGCCGAGCTTCATCACCGAGCCCTTGCCAAACTGGCGCTCGATCTGGGACAGCGCGGCGGACAGCGCCTTGGTTTTGTCCATGGAAGATCCTTCGACGATACGCAGGGCCGTAGCAGACATGTGGTGCTCCTTATGAACGGGATTCGCCAAGGGGACAACGAAGGCGGACGCGACCGACCGGAAACGTGGTGAAGTTTTGCGACAGAGTTAAATGTACCCTGTTTGTTCCAAGTTCGCAATATGTTCTTTTCGATCGGCAGGTGCTGTCCGTATTTGAGCCTCAGTGTCCTAGTTCGATGAAAGCACTGTCCTAATTAGAAAAGGCCGCCTCAGTGGGCGGCCTCCTTGTCGAGATCAATCTTCATTTCGACGGGCGAATCGTCGTCATCGTAGATTTGTGAGACGTTCATTGCGAACGTCCGAAACCAGCGGACGCGCTGTGCAGCAGGCCAATCGCCGGAGATTGGAATCTTCTTTAAGAGCGCCAGTAACAGGGGATCGAGATCAAGGGCTTCACCCCCGCCTCCACCGCCGCCTCCGCCACCGCCACCGCTTTCTTCTTCGCGCGGCTTTTCTTCCTCGCGAGAACCGCCAGCAATGCCGGGCATCACAAGACGGTTCCGGCCGTGTTCGAAGAACCCGGACTGGTCTGCCGAGCGCTCGAAGACCTGACGTGCTTTGTCCTTTTGCTTCTCCGCAACACCAAGCCCAACCATCTCCCGCTCAAGGGCGGCAGTAGGCGGGATCACGCCGCCCCGATGCCCATCGAAGATTGCCCGATAGAGCGGGACTGTAAGGAATGCACGAGCGCGCGCTTCACGGGCGCGGCTCGGGTCAACAATGGCATGGCCAAGTTGCGAGAGCCGATGACGACTACCCTCTCCCTCAAGAATCCCGAACATGCGAGCGCCGTAGATTTGTGTTCGGAAACCGCTGCTCTTAGCGCTCTGGTTAGTCCAAGCTGCGAGTTGGTCATCATCGCAATCGCCCCCGCCTACGTTTGCATGGATCGCGTTCGCAAGTTCCACGGCAGCATTGAGGTCTGCATATGGGAACGCAATCGTAGACCGCTGACGGGGCTGCGTTTCTTCCTTGGGAGCCGCACTAGCGGCGCTCGCTTGATCGCCTTCCATGAGTGTATCTCCTATCCATAACCGTGAAGGGTACGGAAAGGACTGTAGTGAGCAAACAGCCCAGCGTCAACTTTTTAATGCGGAAACCCGCATTATAGCGTTGACGATATCCAAAATACTCATTAAAGAAGCTCTTGTTCCTTGGATAGGAGGCATTGATGACTAGGAGGGTAAGAGCCCCCGGCGCGCTAGCCGAGCAAAGGGGGCGAGGAAAAGGAAAGGCCGCCTCCCGGGGCTAAATCTGGGAAGGCGGCCTTCACAATCGGCTTCAACTTCTCGGGGTTCGTCTAACGGTAGGACACACCCGCCCCTACAAGTGAGGAAATGTCGGTCCGAATCCGACACCCCGAACCATCAAAACAGTGGGACCGCTTTGGTTGCAGCCGCAGCGGCCCCGATCAACCGCACCGGGGATGAGCCCGAAGCGAATGACCTCCCGGCAAATATACGCCTTGCAGGGCTGATTTGCTAGAGTCTCGCGGAAGCCATCCCTTCAACCGTGAAGGATGAGCTTCATGAACGTTCTGTCCCGCGACCAGCAAATCCAAATCATTGCCTGCCTGACCGAAGGTCAAAGCATCCGTGCCACTGAGCGTATCACTGGCATTCATCGCGATACCATCATGCGCCTTGGTGCCCGCGTTGGTCGCGGCTGCGCCGAATTGCATGACCGCATGATGGTCGGCATCCGGGCCGGCCGTTTGGAGCTTGATGAGATTTGGGGCTACGTCGGAAAGAAGCAAAAGCGCGTCCAGCGCCACGAGATCGGGCACAAAGGCGACCAGTACACGTTTATCGGCATGTCGGCGTCGGCTAAGGCAATCATCAGCTACCGCACCGGCAAGCGCGATACGGAGAATACGGACCTGTTCATCCAGGATTTGCGGGAGCGCGTGATCGGCGCGCCGGAGATCAGCACGGACGGCTTCCTGCCCTACCAGAACGCGATCCGCGACGCCTTCAATGGCCGGGCTCACCACGGCGTCATTGTAAAGACCTACAGCGTAACCAATCTTGCCGTAAAAGACGCTGCGCGCCGTTACAGCCCCGCTCAGGTAGTAGCCGTAGCCCGCGACATAGTAAGCGGCGTCCCGGCCCACATCTCCACCAGCTATGTGGAACGTCAGAACCTTACTCTCCGCATGACGCAGAAGCGGTTCGCGCGCCTCACCAACGGTTTTTCAAAGAAGCTGGATCATCACGCCGCCGCCGTCAGCCTGTACGTCACCCACTACAACCTCTGCCGCGTCCATGAGGCTTTGCGAACCACGCCGGGCGTTGCTCTCGGCGTGGCGGATCGTGTCTGGGCTATCGGAGATTTGCTGGACGCGGTGCTGGCGATTGAGCCAAATCGGCCCGTCCGCGTGAAGCGGAATTTCACAGTGATCGAAGGTGGGAAAAGCTGAAACCCTAGCATTGACTCGCACTTAGCTCGGAGTCACGGTTCCGACTGGTGATTCGATTCGAATCGCTTTACGAAAAAACCCGGGCTGGAACCCCGGGCTTTCGTAGAACCTCAGAGCTAGAACCTGTTGAGGTGAGTCTGTGTAAAGACGTTTGTGCACACTACGCAGGCGTGACTCACTGTCAACAGGTTTTAGTCCTTTAGCCAAAGGAACTAGAACCATGTCGAACGACAACAATCCTCCGAGCTACAAACTTACCTTCGAAGATGCCGTCGAAGTTTGGCGGCGTCACTGGGCCGGCGAATATCAAAATCGCATCGCTGCGTTTTTTGATGTGAACCCGGGCCGCGTCAACGAAGTGCTCAAAGAGCGCGCGCATATCGGCAGTCGGGAAGCCGCCAGTTCTGCGGCTTAAGTCGGCTTATCGAGACGAAAAACCCGCCCTAACCGGCGGGTTTTTTTATTGTCCTAATCTGCCAGAGCGAGTGTCCTAATTAGGACAGCGCCGATCGGCAATACCTCCGCCCCCGGTTGCCAAAGCCGCCACGAAGGTTCAGGACACAGCAGGCCGGCTGCGCGACGTCGCCGGGCCCGCCGTTCGGAAGAATCGCCATGCGCATCGGAATCCTGGCCCTGATAGCCGCGCTGCTGGCCCTGCTGGCGGGGGTCGGCTGGTTCGTCTACCAGGGTCTTGCGGGCACCGGCACGGCAATGCCGGTCGAGGGCATCATCGCGCTTGCGGCCGGCACCGTGCTCTCCGCCATCATCGGCAGCGGCCTGATGATCCTGGTGTTTTACAGCAGCCGCTACGGCTACGACGAGCCGGCGATCCGCGCCGACGACGATACCGACGCGGACGCGCCGTAGTCGCCGCGCAAGCTCACGCCAGCGCGCGCACCAGATGCAGGCCGCCGAACAGCGCCACGATCGATAGCGCCACGGAAGCGACGATATAGGCGGCCGCCGGCCCGAACTGGCCGCGCTCGATCAGCAGGAACGACTCCAGCGAGAACGTCGAAAACGTGGTGAAGCCGCCGCAGACGCCGACGGTGAGGAACACCCGCGCGGCCTGCGGCAAATCCCAGCGCAGCGCGAAGGATTCAACGAACACGCCGATCAGGAACGACCCGGCGATGTTGATCAGCAGCGTACCCCAGGGAAAATCTGTGCCGAAGATCCGGCCGGCGCCGATGCCGGCAAGATAGCGCGCGACCGACCCCACTGCGCCGCCCAGCGCCACCGCGGCGATCAGTTGCAGGTTCATGGCCGGCTTCCCCGCAGCCCCGATCGACCGGCGGACGCACACGCCGCGCAGTCACCAAGCGGCCGAACGCCGGGCGGCCGGATGGCGATCGCATGACCGGGCATGGTCAGCGCGCGCCGTCGCCGGCGCGGGGCTTCGCCCTGGGCTTGGCG
>JBASBO010000331.1:0-4254 GCA_049651165.1 Xanthobacteraceae bacterium
GCGATCAGCAGCAGGCCCTGCGGCGGCATGAACGCCTGCACGCCGTCGGTCAGCGGATAGGAATATTCAAATGTCCCGAACGAGGATGTGTAGCGCGGAAACACGCACAGAATGCGACGTCCGGTCCCACCGGCCTCATCTGTCATCGAACCCCCGAATGCGTCTCGAATCCGGAGCGCCGAACGGTTCGGCGCTTCAATTGAAAGCAACATCCGGAACGTCAGATCGTTCCAGTCGCGGCCGGCCGCACGCAGCCGGCTCACTGTCACAGACTGGGGACGAAATCCTTCAACATTGTGGCGGCGACAACTCGCGGCGGCGACGATTGCGAATGCTTCGCGGGCGCGACCTCGCTCAAGCCTTGTCGCCGGCCCCTTTTCGGATTTCCGCGATCCAGCCGCGCGCCCCGCTCGCCATGATGCCGACGTCGTTCGCCAGCGTCACCAGCCGGAAGCCCATGCCGATGGCGCGCAGCGCGCCGGCCGGGCCGCTGCAATGAATGCCGGGCGCGATGCCGCGCTTGTCGCACGCCTTCACCAGCGTCTCGTAGACCTTGAGAATGTCCGGATCGGTGTTGTCGAGCGTCGGCTTGAGCCCGTAGGAGAAGGCGAGATCGGAGGGGCCGATATACGCGCCGGCGATGCCCTCGACATCAAGGATCGCCTCCATGTTCGCCATCGCGGTCCGCGTCTCCAGCATCGGGATGCACAGCGTCTCGGCGTCGGCGCGGGCCTGATAGGTCCCTGCGGTGCCGTAGAGCCCGGCGCGCACCGGGCCGTTGCTGCGGCGGCCGCGCGGCGGATACTTGCAGGAGGCGACGAAGCTCTCGGCCTCCTCGCGCGTGTTGATCATCGGGCAGATCACGCCGTAAGCGCCGGCGTCGAGCGCCTTGCCGATGATCCCCGGCTCGTTCCACGGCACCCGCACCATCGGCGTCACCGGATGCGCCTGCATCGCCTGAAAGCAGGCGACCATCGAGTGATAGTCCTGCACGCCGTGCTGCATGTCCACGGTGACGCTGTCGAAGCCGCACTGCGCCATCACCTCGGCGGAAAAGCCCGAGGGGATCGCCAGCCAGCCGTTCACCACCACCTTGCCGGCGGCCCAGCGCGCCTTGACGTTGTTGGCCATGTGCCAAAATCCTCCCGATGCTTACGGCGCGGTCGCCCTTGCGATCGCCGCCTCATTGACGCCGACCTCGCGCGCGGTGTTGACGATCGCCGCCCAGGTGTCGTCGGGCAGCGGCACGCCGTTCCTGGTCCGCTCGTCGCGCGTGCGCGCTTCGGGGTCGCCGGGGATCAGCACCGCGTCATGGCCGGCGGCCGGGCGCGTGTCCTTGAAATAGGCAATGTAGCGCGCCACCTCGCCGTCGAAGAAGGCCGCCGGATCGATCCGCTTCGGATCGATGTAGATCGCCAGCATACCGTTGGCGAAGCGCCGGTTCGGCGCGGTCGCGCCGGTGCCGGTCAGCGCGCCGCCGAGCAGTTCGCAGATCAGCGCCAGCCCCGAGCCCTTGTGATCGCCGAAGGCGCGGATCGCGCCCGTGCCTTGCAAATAGTCGCGCGCGCCCTCGGCGCCATAGGGGCCATAGAGTACGTGCGGGTCCTCGCTGAGCGTGCCGTCGGCATCGACCAGCGCGCCGGCCGGCAGTTTCTTGCCGCCGCGACTCGCCACCAGCACCTTGCCCTCGGCAACGATCGAGGTGGCGAAGTCGAGCACGATCGGCCGCCCGCCGGAGCGCGGAATGCCGACGCAATACGGCGCGGTGGAGAGCCGCCGCTCGACGCCGCCGTAAGGCGCGACCAGGATGGAGCCCGCGGCATTGACGAAGTGGATCGACACCAGCCCTTCCGCCGCCGCCATCTCGGCCCAGTCGCCGATTCGGCCGATGTGGCCGGCGTTGCGCAGCGCCACCGCCGCGAGCCCGCTCGCCTTGCACTTGTCGATGCCGATCCTGACCGCCTGCGGCGCGACGGTCTGGCCGTAGCCGAAGCAGCCGTCCACCACCGCCAGCGACGGCGTGTCCACGACAACATCGATACTCTGGTCGGGCACCACCGCGCCCATGTTCTTCCAGCGCACATAGACCGGCACGCGGATCACGCCGTGGCTATCGTGGCCGGTCAGGTTGGCGGTGGTGAGATAGCTTGCGATCCGCCGCGCCTCCTCCGCCGAGGAGCCGGCATGGGCGAACACCTCGGCGACGAAATCGATCAGTCTGTCAACCTGCACGGTCACCATGGCGCGGCGTTTGCCCCCGTTGTTGGTCTTGTTGGCGCGCCGGCCACGTCAGGTCGGCGGCGGGTCGAGCCGGGTGCAGCCGCCCTCGCTGATCGGCCGCATGATGTCCTCGGCCTTGATGGAGCCCTTGACCTTGAGCAGGTCCCACTCGCTCTTGACCTCCTTCGGGCCCTTGGCCTCGACCAGCAGCATGTCGTTCATCAGCCGGCCGTCGGCGCGGATGCGCGCGCCGGGCGCGAAGAAGTCATCGACCGGCGTCGCCTTCATCTTGCGCATCACCGTCAGGCCGTCGTTGTCGTTGGCGGCTTCCACCGCGCGCAGATAGTGCAGCACGGCGCTGTAGACGCCGGCCTGCGCATGGGTCGGCATCTTGCCGCCGTGCTTGGCCGCGAAGCGCTTGCCGAACGCCCGGCTGGCGTCGTTATGATCCCAGTAATAGCCCGACAAGAACTGCACGCCCTGCATCGCCTCCGGCCCCAGCGCATGAACCGAGGTCAGGTAATAGATCAGCACCGCCAGTTTCTGGCTGCCCTCGCCGATCTGAAACTCGCGCGCCTGCTTGATGTTGGTGACGGTGTCGCCCGACGCATTGGCGAGCGCGATGATCTTGGCGCCCGACGCCTGCGCCTGAAGCAGGAAGGAGGAGAAGTCCATGGTGCCGACCGGATGTTTCACCGCGCCCAGCACCTTGCCGCCCGACGCGGTCACCACCTTGGCGACCTCGGCCTGCATGGCGTTGCCGAACGCATAGTCGGCGGTGATGAAGAACCAGGTGTCGCCGCCCTGCCGGACGATCGACTTGGCGACGCCCTGCGCCAGCGAATAGGTGTCGTAGAGCCACATCGCCCCGGTCGGAGAACACGCCTTGCCGAAAACGTCGGCGGTGGCGGAGCCGACATGCACGAGGACCTTGCCGCGCTCGCGGGCGATGTCCTGCGCGGCGAGTGAGATCGCCGAATTGCCGATGTCGAAGATCGCGTCCACGCCCTGCTGGTCGTAGAGGCTGCGCGTCAGATTGACGCCGATGTCGGTCTTGTTCTGATGATCGGGCGCCAGCAGCACGACCGGCTGCCCCCTCACCTTGCCGCCGACGTCCTCGATGGCGAGTTGTGCCGCCGCGACGCTGCCGACGCCGCCGGCATCGGAGAAAACCGAACTCTTGTCGTTGAGCACCGCGATGGTGACCGGCTTGGTGATCGGCTCCGCCGATACCCGGCCGGTCAGACCCAACGCGACAAAAACGATGGCAAGGCCGACACCCGATTTCATTTTCTTCCTCATGATTTTTGGAATCGCGCGGAGTGTAGTGGGCGATCCGGACGTTGGCTAGCGAGCCGGCGCATGGCTGTGCAGCATCGCCGCCGGCTACGATATTACCCTCGTATCCGGATCCCTGCGTCCCGCATCGACACAGCGTATCGCTTCAGCCGAGCACCGGCAATTCGATCACGTCGTAGCCGTGGCGGATGCTGCGCTTGAGCACCGGATCCTCCATCTCGAAATCGAAGCGTTGCGCCGGGCGGATGCCGCCCTTCGCCGCGAAGGTGCCGCCGAACATCGCGCAGCCCTCCGGCAAACGGCCGTCGCCGAAGCCGCGCGCGATCAGGTCGTCCACGCCGAGCATGGCGTCGAGCGTGCCCTCCTGATAGAGCACGCGGCGGCCATCGATGGTGGCGAAGGCGCGCAGCACGATGCGGTCCCAATGGCCGGCGACGTCAGCGAGATTCCACACCACCGGCGCGACCGGCTTGTCGCACATCTGCTTCGACACCGTGACGCCGTAGGTCTCGACCTTGCGGTCGGTGTGGTCGGAGCCGACGCCGACGAAAATGCGATCGCCGGCGCCGATCAGCACGAACTCGACTTCGCCGCTCGACGCGCCGCCGCTGACCTCGATGGCGGTGGCGGTGGTCAGCCGCCGCGCCGCGACGCGATAATAGATCGGCGTCGAGGCCGGACGCGCGATGCCGAGCGCTTCGAGTTCGGCGATGTGCCTGTCGCGCACCACCGGGT
>JBASBO010000332.1:0-5739 GCA_049651165.1 Xanthobacteraceae bacterium
ACCGCGCTGCCACAAGAGGTGGATGCCGCGCGGGTGGCTGACGCCATCCGCGTCTTCACCGACAAGCCGCAGCCGGGCATCGCCGAACAACATCGCGCGCAAATCGACAAGCTGTTTGGCCATGACAGCATGGAGGCGATCGTCGCCGCGTTGAACGCCGACGGTTCGGAATTTGCGCAGGCGACGCTGAAGGCGCTCGCAGATAAATCTCCGACCAGCATGAAGGTGACGCTGAAGCTCTTGCGCGCCGCGCGCGCCTCGAAGTCGTTGCAGGAATGTCTTGCGCGCGAATATCGCGCCGCGTTGCAGGTGTTCGACAGCGCCGAGTTCATCGAGGGCGTGCGCGCCGCGATCATCGACAAGGACCGGCAGCCGAAATGGCAGCCTGCGCGGATCGAGGACGTGACGCCGGACATCGTCGATCGCTACTTCGCGCCGCGCGCCGGCGATCGACTGGTTTTTCCGAATTAGAGCGTGATCCCGAAAAGTGGAAACCGGTTCTCGGACAAGATCACGCCCAAATAAAAGATCTATTCACAGGACGACAGGCAACAGAGGAAGCGTCATGGCGAACATCGCATTCATTGGCCTCGGCAACATGGGCGGCCCGATGGCCGCGAACCTGGTGAAGGCCGGCCACAAGGTCACCGGCTTCGATCTGGTGGATGCCTCGCGCGACGCCGCCAAGGCCGCCGGCGCGTCGATCGCGGCGACCGCGACCGACGCGGTGAAGGGCGCGGATGTGGTCGTCACCATGCTGCCGGCCGGCAAGCATGTGCTGTCGGTGTGGACCGAGATCCTGCCCGCCGTCACCAAGGGCGCGCTGCTGATCGACTGCTCGACCATCGACGTCGAAAGCGCGGTCGCGGCCCACGGCCTGGCCGCCAAGGCCGGCGTCGCCTCGGTCGATGCCCCGGTGTCCGGCGGCGTCGGCGGCGCGCAGGGTGCGACGCTCACCTTCATGTGCGGCGGCGACGACAAGGCGTTCGCGACGGCGAAGCCGATCCTCGAAAAGATGGGCAAGAAGATCGTCCATTGCGGCAAGGCCGGCGCGGGGCAGGCGGCGAAGATCTGCAACAACATGATCCTCGGCATCTCGATGATTGGCGTCTGCGAGGCGTTCACGCTGGCGGAAAAGCTCGGCCTGTCGCATCAGGCGCTGTTCGACGTGTCGTCCACCTCGTCGGGCCAGTGCTGGTCGCTGACGACCTATTGTCCGGTGCCGGGTCCGGTGCCGACCTCGCCGGCCAACAACGACTACAAGCCCGGCTTCGCCGCCGCGCTGATGCTCAAGGACCTGCGGCTGTCGCAGGCGGCATCCAGGGCCGCGGGTGCTGCGACCCCGCTCGGCGCGCACGCCGAGGAAATCTACGCGGCGTTCGAGAAGGCCGGGCACGGCGGCGTCGATTTCTCCGGCATCATCCATCATTTGCGCGAACTCGCCGGGAAATAAAACGGGGCGGGGCATTGCGGCTTCCCGCGAAAGGCGGGTTGCCCTGTCCCGTCGCGCGGTGACATCCTGCGGCCCACAAACAGATCGAGGTTAGGATGACGACATTCCAGCAAGCCCGCCAGTTCCTGCTCGACCACCGCGCCGATTACGACAAGGCGATGGCGGGCTTCAAATGGCCGGACCAGACCACGTTCAACTGGGCGCTGGACTGGTTCGACGAACTGGCGCGCGATCCGCAGAGCAAGGACCGGCCGGCGCTGTGGATCGTCGAGGCCGCCACCGACACCGAGACCAAACTCACATTCGCCGAATTGTCGCGCCGCTCCAACCGCGTCGCCAGTTTCCTGCGGGCGCAGGGGCTCAAGCGCGGCGATCACCTGCTGCTGCTGCTCGGCAACGTGGTGCCGCTGTGGGAGACGATGCTGGCCTGCATCAAGCTCGGCGTCGTTATCATTCCCGCCACCACGCTGCTCACGCCGGATGAGTTGCAGGACCGGCTCGATCGCGGCCGCGCCAAGGCAGTGGTGGCGGCGCAGGATCAGGTGGCGAAGTTCGCGGCGCTGAAAAGCGGCGATCTCAAGCGCATCGTGGTCGGACCGGGCAGCGATGGCTGGCTGCCTTTTGAAACGGCGGCGGAGTTCTCCGACGCCTTCACCCCGGACGGCGAGACCCGCGCCGACGATCCGATGCTGCTGTATTTCACCTCGGGCACCACGGCGAAGCCGAAGCTGGTGCGGCACAGCCAGCGCAGCTACCCGGTCGGCCATCTCTCCACCATGTACTGGATCGGCCTCAAGCCCGGCGACATTCACCTGAACATTTCCTCGCCGGGCTGGGCCAAGCACGCCTGGAGCTGCTTCTTCGCGCCGTGGAACGCGGGGGCTGCGGTATTCGTGGTCAACCAGCCGCGCTTCGACGCCAAGGGCCTGCTTTCGACCATCGGCCGCTGCGGCGTCACCACGCTGTGCGCGCCGCCGACGGTGTGGCGCATGTTCATTCAGGAGAAGCTCGCCGACTTCAAGGTGCGGCTGCGCGAGGTGTGCGGCGCCGGCGAGCCCCTTAATCCCGAGATCATCGATCAGGTGAAAGGCGCATGGGGCCTCACCATCCGCGACGGCTACGGCCAGACCGAAACCACGGCAATGGTCGGCAATTCGCCCGGCCAGAAGCTGAAAGCCGGATCGATGGGCCGGCCGATGCCGGGTTATCATATCCGCGTCGTCGATGCCGACGGCAATGCCGCGAGCGAAGGCGAGGTGGCGCTGGCGCTTGGCGCCGAGCGGCCCGCCGGCCTGATGCAGGGCTACCAGACCGACGACGGCGCCGTCAGCGGCGCGGACGGCGACATCTATCGCAGCGGCGACGTGGTGTTCGTCGATGACGACGGCTACCTCACCTTCGTCGGCCGCGCCGATGACGTGTTCAAATCGTCGGACTATCGCATCAGCCCGTTCGAACTGGAGAGCATCCTGCTGGAGCACGATCTCGTCGCCGAAGCGGCGGTGATTCCGAGCCCCGATCCGATCCGGCTTGCCGTGCCCAAGGCTTACATCATGCTCGTCGGCGATACGGAACGCTCCGCCGAAACCGCGCTGTCGATCTTTCGCTTTCTGCAAGAACGCCTGGCGCCGTTCAAGCGCATCCGCCGCATCGAACTGGTGAGCGAACTGCCCAAGACCATCTCCGGCAAGATCCGCCGCGTGCAGTTGCGCCGCCTCGAACACGACGGCGAGCGTGACGACAAACTGCGCGGCGTCGAGTTCCGTGAGGAGAATTTTCCGCAATTGCAGGCGGCGCGCTCCGCGGGGACAGGTAGCTGACTGCCGCTTTCAGGGGCCGGCGCGAAGATCAAGCGAAAAATTCGCGCGCGGCGGACTTGGCGGCGCGGTCGTTCTGTGACAACTCCTGCCTGGTCTTTTCGTGAGCGGGAGCAGGTCCAACTTGACGATGACACGCGACGCCTATTTCACCCTGGTTGGCAAGGAAATCGGTCTTTCCGCCTGGCACACGGTCGATCAGAGCCGGATCGACGCCTTCGCCGATGTCACCGAGGACCATCAGTTCATCCACATCGATCCCGAACGGGCGGCGCGCGAGACGCCGTTCGGCGCCACCGTCGCGCACGGATTTCTGACGCTGTCGTTGCTCAGCGTGTTCTCCTATGAAGCGCTGCCGAAGATCGAAGGCGCGGCCATGGGCGTCAACTACGGCTTCGACAAGCTGCGCTTCGTCTCGCCGGTGCGCGCCGGGTCGCGCGTGCGCGGGCGCTTCACGCTGACCGAGGCGAAGATGCGTTCGCCGAATGAGCTTCTCTCTCGCACCAGCGTAACCGTCGAGATCGACGGTGAAGCCAAGCCGGCGCTGGTCGCCGACTGGCTCGGCCTGTTGTACTTTGCCTGAACATGGGAGCCAAAGCATGACGATCAGATTTGACGGTCGCGTCGCCATCGTCACCGGCGCCGGGAACGGACTCGGGCGCCAGCACGCGCTGGGACTGGCGCGTTACGGCGCGAAGGTCGTGGTCAACGACTTCGGCGGCGCGCGCGACGGCAGCGGCGGCTCGATGACCGCCGCCGAAACCGTGGTCGAGGAAATCCGCAAGGCGGGCGGCGAGGCGATGGCCGACGGCGCGGATGTGTCCGATTTCGAACAGGTCACTGCGATGGTCGCCAAGGCCACCGAGACGTGGGGCGCTGTCGATATCATGTGCGCCAATGCCGGCATCCTGCGCGACAAATCGTTCGCCAAGATGGAGGTGGCCGATTTCGCCAAGGTACTGAACGTGCATCTCACCGGCACGTTCTACTGCTGCAAGGCGGTTTGGGAAGGGATGCGCGCGCGCAATTACGGCCGCATCGTCTTCACCACCTCGTCGTCGGGACTTTTCGGCAATTTCGGTCAGGCCAATTACGGCGCGGCGAAAGCCGGCATGGTCGGGCTGATGAACGTGCTGGCCGAGGAGGGGCGCAAGAGCGACATCCGCGTCAACATCATCTCGCCGACCGCCGCCACCCGCATGACCGAGGAATTGCTGTCGGCGCAGATGCTCGACCTGATGCGGCCGGAAGCGGTCACGCCGGCGGTATTGTTCCTGCTCGGCGAGAACGCGCCGACGCGCACCATCATGGGCGCGGGTGCGGGCTCTTTCGCCGTCATCAAGATTCTGGAATCCGAAGGCGTCAACCTGCCGCGCGACCAGTGGACGCCGGACGCCATCGCCGCGCATTTCAGCGAGATCGCCGACATGTCGCACGCGCGGGCGCTGGAAAACGCGTTCCAGCAGACCCACAAATATGTCGGGCAGGCCGCCGCCGTCGCCGGCATCGAGCTGGAAGGCTAGGCGGCGCGGCGGCGTCCCTGATGTGATGGCAACCGCTTCGAGACCGGATGTCGCGGTGATCGGCGCGGGCGTGGCCGGGCTGATGGCCGCCGAGGTGCTGGCCCATGGCGGCGCTGCGGTCACGGTCTACGACGCCATGCCGTCGGCTGGCCGCAAGCTGCTGATGGCCGGGCGCGGCGGCCTCAACCTGACGCACAGCGAACCGCTGGCGCAATTCATGGCGCGCTACGGCGATGCGGCGGCACGCTTGTCATCGGCCGTCGAAGCATTTCCGCCCGATGCGCTACGGGCGTGGAGCGAGGCGCTGGGGCAACCGACCTTCGTCGGCTCCAGCGGGCGGGTGTTCCCGCAAAGCTTCAAGGCGTCGCCGCTGCTGCGCGCCTGGCTGCGGCGACTCGATACAAGCGGTGTGCGGCTCAAACTGCGGCATCGCTGGACCGGCTGGGACGACGATGGCCGGCTTCGGTTCGAGACGCCGGACGGCGGCGTCACGGCTGCTCCCGACGCCACGGTGCTGGCACTCGGCGGCGCAAGCTGGCCGCGTCTCGGCTCCGACGGGCAATGGGTCGATCTTCTCGGGAGTCGCGGCGTTACGGTTACGCCGCTGCGGCCGGCGAACTGCGGATTCACGACCGCGTGGACGGAGAGGTTTCGCGCCCGCTTCGCCGGGCAGCCGCTGAAGACCGTCGAACTGCGTTTCGGCGCGCGGGCGGTGCGCGGCGAGGCGATGATCGCGGCGAGCGGCATCGAGGGCGGCGCGATCTACGCGCTGGCCGCGCCGTTGCGCGATGAAATCGCGCGGACGGGGAGCGCGATCCTGCATGTCGCGCTACGCCCCGACCTCGACAGCGGGCGATTGATCGAACGCTTGTCGAAGCCGCGCGGCAAGCAATCCTTCGCGACCTACTTGCGCAAGGCGGCGGGGCTCGCGCCGGTGGCGGTCGGC
>JBASBO010000333.1:0-3399 GCA_049651165.1 Xanthobacteraceae bacterium
CCATGTCATGTCCTCTTGAACAGCCCGGCGACGGCCAAGACAACGGCCATGAAAAAAGCCGCCCGGACGGGCGGCTGAACAGGTGCGGGTTGCGATGCCGGCGCGGGATCGGGCGGCGGCTTCTCCGGCGCGGAGGCATCCGCGAACGCGATGCCGCCGTCGACCGCCATCATCGCCTTGAGCAGGCCGGCGCAGCCGGGCTGCTTGTCCACGGCGGTCGCGTCGTAGACGCCGTCGCGAACGTACTTGCCGGCGACGTAGCGATCCGTGCCGGCCCACAGATACGGCGACGGCACGCCCTTCGTCGCATAGCCGAGCCCGTTGTACCGTTCGAGCAGCAGCAACGTACCACCGAGCGACCAGTCCGTGTTGCGGGCGGCGTAAGGCGCGCAGTTCGCCAACGCATCGATCGCCGCCACCTCCCATGACACAAACGGCCCCCGGCCCTTCGGCACATGGGTCGAGACCTTATTCCACGGATCGCCCTGGGCGAGACTGCGCGACCAATCCTGCGCGGACTCGCGCTGGTGGATCACCGCGATCACGAACCACGGCACTCCGGTCATGGCCTCGACGCTGCGATAGCGCGCCCTCGCATCGACAAGCCGCCGCGCCGCGCCGTCGAACGGCCGCGTCAGCTTCGCGCCGCTCCAGCGCGCGACGTTCCGGGCGGCCAGCTTCTTCAGATCAACCATGGTTGCTCCTGCTTGCGGGCGCACGCCGAGGTCCCGGAATCGGGGGCGGGCATCGAATCTTTTTCGGATGAAGGTTTTTAGAGAACGAGCAGCCGCGTTGCGCCGAACGGTCGTCGAGACTGAGGGGTGAGTAGACGCACCCGGTGCGGGCGATTATGGTATGGATGTCGGCCGGGTATTTTTGGGTTTCATTTCAACATGCAGCGAGAATCCAGCCTGGATGGCCTTCGGGGCCTGGCGGCTTTCAACGTCGTGTCTTTGCCACCATATCGCAGCGTTTTATCCATCCCTGCTTGATTTTCATATTGCCCAGCAAGCCATATTCCGCGAGCGGTCAGAGGATCGATACGATTGTTATAGCAACGCCGCCGCCCGAAAGAGATCGTCGATAGCGCTCCCCGACAGCCCGACCTGCGCGCCGAGCGCCAGCAGGATCGGGTGATCGCGCTGCCACTCGGTCGCGTATTCGAACCATATCTGCGTCGCCTCATCGGCTTGATCGACGGCTGCTTTCACGGTTGCGAGCAGCCCCGCATCGAGCAAGGCAAGCCGCCCCTGCGCGGCTGACACCACAAGCGGCAGCGGCTCCGGCGGCGCGACATAAGGCTCCGGCACGCCGCCGCCGGCGCACCATTCCTCATAGAGGCGACGGTCGCGATTGCCGGGATCGTTCGGGACAGACGCGCCGTCCGAGGCGCGGACAACCATGTCGCTGTTGGTGAGACGATAGTCAGCCATGCTCAGAACTCCGCGTCCGCTGTCCAGTAGGCGGTGAAATACACATTGACTGCTGCACCGGTCGTGTTCGCTTGGCCATAAACCGCGCGTGTTCCCCCGCCATAGGTCAGCGCACCAACGGCGTTCGAGGCCCGCGTTGTGCCCATGATCGTCGGGATCACGCGCTTTTCAACATTGAACTGGACTTGATTGCGCAAAGTTAAACCAGCGCCCGTGGCCGAACCGCTGGCATCGATGCAGCCAGGAAAAGCACCACTCGTATCATTGGACGTACACTGTTCGTAATAGCGCTGGCACAACGCCAGCTCCTGCGCGATATGACGCGGCGAGAACGGATCGATCTCGTGAAAGGCATCGCCCTCGACCAGCGAAGCGCGGGACATCTCGTAATTGCCGGACTGTCGCGGCGACAGCAGCCACGCCAGTTCAAGGTAGTCGTCGCCGTTGGCGCCGAGGGTCTTTCCACTTACGGACGGCACGGAGAACCGCGCACGCCGAAGCATCGTCGATGGATCATGGATCGTCGCGATGTCGAGACTCGCGGCGAATGTCGCAATGGGCGATGACGGCGAACCGCCGGTTCCGAAATTCTGAATCGCTTCGTAAGCCAGCGTTTCGCTGCCGGACGGCCCGCTCAAATAGGCGCGCGCCGATGCCGTTTGTCCCGCGAGGGTCAAAACGCCCTCCGCGCGCTGCGCGATCCGCAGCAGCCCCGATGTCGGGGCCGATGCGAAGGCCGCGCGCAGCATGGACCCCGGATTGCCGGGAATATCTGTCTGCCCCGGCGTGACGGCTTGCCGGCTGATCGTCACCGGCTGATCGGTGGAGTTGGTTATGAGCCAGCGATCAGCGACATAGGCGGACGCGCCGGCGGCGATCGACTTCGACTTGGCACGCTGCCAGATTTCGAAGCCGCCGTTGATGATCCTGTTGCGGAAGCCGGCCAGAACGTCGGCCCCGAGCGCCGCGCGTGTCGCGCCGGCGTCGGTGAACCCCTTGAACGCCACCTCGCCGGTCGTCCCGTCGATGACGAAGGCGTCCTGCCAGGTGACGCCGTCCGGCGATACCTTGAGGTGGAAGTCGTCGTCGCCGGTCAGCCCGAACTCGGCGCGGCCGGAATAATCGTCGGAAAAAAACACCGATGCGGTGCCGGCCGCCGTCTCCTTGGAAATCTGCAACCGCGCGTCGCCGCTGCCGCCATCGGCCGCTTCGATCGCCGCCAGCAGCGCCGCGTTGGATTTGACGCTGAGCAGATTGGGCTCGCTCGCCGTGGTGTTGACGCCGAGCCGGCTGACGTTGTCGGCGGGCGGCGCGAAAGCCCGCCACGCCGCGCCGTCGAAGATCATGATCGAGGCGTCCGCGACCGACCACAGCCACCAGCCGGCTTTCGGCGCGAGGAACGCCCACGCGCCGTCCTCCCAGGTGGCGATGTCGCCGTCATGGCCCGTCCACGCGCCGCCCGCTCCATTCGCCACGACGTGGCGATTGCCCGTTGCCGGCGAAGCCGGCGGCACGGTGCGCGTGGTGTCCGCCACCGCGATCTGGATCGCCGCGTCGAGAATGCGCAGCGCCTCGTTGTGGGTGACGTGCTTCTGGGCCTGATTGCCGTCGATGAACGGCAGCCCGAGATTGATGGTATCGGTCATGACGTGATGGCTCACAAAGTGAGAGTGCGTTCGGTCGGAAAACCCGCGCCGACCGTGCTTGAGAGTTGCGCGACGCGAACGCGCAGGCTCGTTTGCGGCGCGCCGAAATCCGCCAGTTCATTGGCGCTGGCGTAAAGCGCCTCGGGCGCGGTGCAAGCAATGGTGCGCACCACGTCCGCGCCCGACAGGATCTCGACGCGATAGGCTTCGCTGTTCTCGCCGAGCGGCGGCTCGATATCCCAGCCGTCGCCGTCGAGCCGGGCGCGGCGGACCCACGACAGCCGCACGCCGTCGTCGTTGCGCTCCGCCCTGAGGTGGCT
>JBASBO010000334.1:0-2913 GCA_049651165.1 Xanthobacteraceae bacterium
GCGGATGGCCGCGTGGGTCGCGGCCGCCGCGACCGATCCGGCGCGGAGCCGCCGTTTGGTTGCGGGCGTCATCCTGCTCCACGTCATACTGTGGAGCCGCATCCTGACCCTGCTCAAGCAAGGGCAGGACGTTCACTTCGATGTCGCCGAGGCGTTCGCGTGGGGGCAGCAGTTCCTGCTCGGCTACGGCAAGCATCCGCCGCTGTCGGGCTGGGTCGCCGGCCTCTGGTTCAGGCTGTTTCCGGTGGCGGACTGGTCGGCTTACGCGCTGGCGATGGCGGTCGGCGGCCTCGGTATCTGGCTCTGCTGGCTGATCGCGCGCAAGATGGTGGATCGCCGCCGCGCCTTTCTCGTGGTGCTGATGCTGGCGATCTATCCGATCTTCAACTTCAAGGGCTTCAAGTACAACGCCGACCTGATCCAGCTTGCGACGCTGCCGCTGCTGGCGCTGGCCTATCTCCACGCCTTCGAGCGGCGCAGCGCTCTCGCCGGCGTCTGGCTTGGCCTTGCCGGGGCGGCGGCGCTGCTGGCGAAATACTGGGCGCTGACCATGATCGGCGCCGTCGGCATCGCCGCGCTGCTGCATCCGCAGCGGCTTTTGTTCCTGCGCTCGCCTGCGCCGTGGGTCGCGATCGCCGTCCTGCTCGCCGCGATGGCGCCGCATTTGGTCTGGCTCTGGCGAAGCGATTTCCTGCCGCTCACCTATGCCGGCGGCATCTACGAGATTTCCAGCCGCGCCGACAGCTTGCGGGGCGCGACCGGCTATCTGACTCACAACCTCGCGCTGCTGGCGTTGCCGGTCGTGCTGGCAGCGCTGGCGCTGCTTCATGCGCCGTGGCGCTCGTCGACGGCGCGCTGGAGCCTGCCGGCGATCGTTGCGCGCAACTGGTCGCGCGCGCCCAATCCGGCGGTGCGGGTGTCGAATGCAATCCATGTCTGGATCATCCAGATCGTGCTGGCGCTCGGGCCGCCGCTTGGCGCGGTCGCATTCGTGATCGCGATGAAGACCGACTGGGGCATTCCGCTGTTCGTCCTGACGCCGCTGGCGCTGCTGGCGATCCCGATGCTGCGCGTGCCGCGCGCGGCGCTGTTCCGCCTCGCAGCGGTCTGGCTGCTGGCGACGCTCGCCGTGCTCGCGGCCGCGCCGCAGATCGTCCGCCTGACGCTGAAGCACAACATGCCGGGCGTGGGCGCCTACGATGCCCGCTCCGAACTGGCGCGGGATCTGACCCAGCAATGGCGGCTGCGGTTCAATACGCCGTGGGCGGCGGTGGTGGGCTCGACGCGCGTCGCCGACGTGATGACCTTCTACAGTATCGATCATCCGCTGCCGCTGACGCCGGACGAACCGCCATCCGGCCTGCTGACGCTTGCCGACGCCCAACGCACCGGCTTCGTCGGCATCTGCAATCCGGCGGCGGCGGATTATCAGGGCTGCAAGGCGTGGATGACCGCTAATGCCGCGTCGGCCGATCTCGTGGTGATGAGCACGCGGCGTTTCGTGCAGGGGATCGCCGGCCCGGTGGTCCACTGGGAAGTCTATTTCGTGCCGCCCGCGCCCGCCGCGCGCGACCCAAGTCCGCCGCAACGCTGACGGCTATCCGTCCACGAAACTGACGATGACGCCGCTGGCCTGCGCCGCCGGCACACTGAGCGCGCCGTCATGCGCTACCGTACCGGCGATGCCGCGCGCCTTCGCCATATCATCGGTTGCGATCGAGAGCGCCGCCGCGCCCTCGCCTGGCGCGCCCTCGCGGACGTGCTCGGGATAGCGCCGCGCGAAGGCGGCGGCGTCATGGAACAGAAAGTCGGCGCGGTTGCCGCCGGAGGCAACGCGGTAGCTGCCGTCACCTTTGCTTTCAACCGGCCGATCGATCAGGCGCGACAACTGCGCGGCGGCGGCGCGTGGATCGGCCGCCACGATCTCGACCGCCGCAAGCCGTGTCGCGCCGTTGGGGTGATGGCGCAGCGCCGGAATCCATACCGCGTCCGGGGTCAGATGCTGGCAGGCGAAGATGCGCAAGCCGGCAGGTGCGTCCTCGGCCGGCCAGTTGAAGGTGTTGAACCGCGCTTCGGTGGTGCCGCCGCCGGGCAACTCCACCGGCCGCGCGAAGGCGAGCGGACCGCTGCCGCTGATGCCGCGCGCGGTGAGTTCGGCAAGGCCGGCGACGGCGTCGTCGGTGGTGAAGGCCGCGCGCTCAATGCCCTCGCGCTGTTTGAGAAACGCGGTGGTGAGGCGGTTATGCGGGGTTTCGGTGAGGATGCCGAGCAACTCGATATAGTCGTCGCCGAACACGATCGTATAGTTGGCCGAGCCGATATGCGGCGAATGCGTGCCGCGCGGCGACAGCGTGAAACCGAGCTTGCGCCACGTCGCGCCGGCGGCGTCGAGATTGCGGGTGGTGACGACGACGTGGTCAAGGCCGAGCACGTGCTGGAGCGGCATGGAAACATCTCCGGTCGGGATTGCGACGGTGCAAATCAAGGCGGCTTCGGGGCCGCTGTCAATTCGCCTGGGGAACGGGACGACGGTTCGGCCGTTAATACCATCGATCGTTGCGAACGATGTGAATGCGGCATGAATGATGGTGCGTTTTCGCGCCGCGCAGCTAAAAATATAAATTCATGAAACGCGAATCGGCTGCGAGGCTCGCCATATTGCGGCCGCACCGCTATCGACTGATCGCAAGGCCGCGCGATGCGATATGTTGCGCATCGGATTTTTGGCGCATTGGATTTTGGGGAGAACGATACGATCATGAGCAGGCTGCGTCTCGTTATGCTGACAACCACCGCGTTGACCCTCGGTCAGTTGGCCGGTTATCCGGCGCACGCCGAGGACGCACGCCCGGCGGCTGCCGTTCGGATGGCGCAGGCCGGCGGAGACGCCGCGGCAAAGGATCGGACCAAGGG
>JBASBO010000335.1:0-4513 GCA_049651165.1 Xanthobacteraceae bacterium
GCGCAGCAGCGCGTCGGGCTCGGGCTTGCGGCCGCGGAAGGCGACATAGGCCTCGTCCGGCTCGCGCGAGCCGCCGGAAGAATAGATATCGTCGTGCAGCCGCTTGGCGACAGCGGGGTCGAAGATATCGCCGGCGTCCTCGAACGCGCCGAAGGCGTCGGCGTCCATCACCTCGGACCACATATAGCTGTAGTAACCGGCGGCATAATGATCGCCGGAAAAGATGTGGCCAAACTGTGTCGGGCGGTGCCGCATCACGATCTCCGCCGGCATCCCGATTTTCTCAAGCTCGCGGCTCTCGAAGGCGCGGATGTCGCGGCTGGCCTCCGCCGGCTGGGTATGGAATTCGAGGTCGAGCAGCGCCGAGGAGACGAACTCCACGGTGGCGAAGCCCTGATTGAATTTTCGCGCGGCAAGGAAGCGCTGCAACAGGTCGTCGGGAAGCGGCTCGTCGGTCCGGTAATGACGGGCGAAGGCGCGCAGCACCTGCGGCTGCTCCTGCCAGTGCTCGTAAAGCTGCGAGGGCAGCTCGACGAAGTCGGTGAAGACGCTGGTGCCGGACAGCGACGGATAGGTGACGTTCGACAGCATCCCGTGGAGCGCGTGGCCGAACTCGTGGAACAAAGTCCGCGCGTCGTCGGGCGACAGCAGCGCCGGCTCGCCTTCGGCTCCCTTGGCGAAGTTCATCACGTTGACGATCAGCGGCGCGACCTCGCCGTCCAGCGTCTGCTGGTCGCGCAGCGAGGTCATCCACGCCCCGGAGCGTTTCGAGGACCGGGCGAAGTAATCGCCGTAGAACAGCGCCTTGTGCTTGCCGGCGGCGTCGCTCACCTCCCACACCCGGACGTCGGGGTGCCAGACCGGGATGTCGTTACGCTCGCTGAAGGTGATGCCGAACAGCCGCCTGGCGCAGTCGAAGGCGGCGGCGATCATGTTGTCGAGCGCGAGATAAGGCTTGATCGCGGCGTCGTCGAAGTCGGCGCGCCGCCGCCGCAGCTTCTCGGCGTAGTAGCGCCAGTCCCACGGCGCCAGCGCGAAGTTGCCACCCTCCTCGGCGATCAGGCCCTGAAGCGCATCGCGGTCGGCCAGCGTCCGCTTGAGCGCCGGCCGCCACACCCGCTCCAGCAGGTCGCGCACGGCTTGCGGCGTCCGCGCCATCGAGTCCTCAAGGCGGTAGGCGGCGTAGGTCGGATAGCCGAGCAGCTTCGCCCGCTCCTCGCGCAGCGCCAGAATTTCCACGATAGCAGCGTTGTTGTCGTTGGCGTCGCCGTTGTCGCCGCGCGCGGCGAACGCCTTGAACACCTTTTCGCGCAAATCACGCCGCGCTGAGTCCTTGAGGAACGGCTCCACCGCGGAGCGCGACAGGGTGACGATGGCCTTGCCAGGCTGGCCACGATCCGCGCCCGCCGCCTCGGCGGCGGCGACGAAGCTTGCCGGCAGGCCGTCGCGGTCGGCCTCGCCGAGTTCGAGCGACCACGCCTGCTCGTCGCCGAGCAGGTGATGGCCGAAGGCGGTGCCGAGCTGCGCCAGCCGCTCGGTGATGTCCGCCATGCGCGCTTTCGCCGCATCGTCGAGGCCGGCGCCGGCGCGATGGAAACGGGTGTAGGTGCGTTCCAGCAGGCGCTTCTGCTCGACCGTGAGGCCGAGGTCGTCGCGGCTGCGATAGAGCCGGGCGATACGCTCGAACAGCGCGGCGTTCATCAGGATCGCGTTCCAGTGCCGCGCCAGCCGCAGCGACACCTCGCTGTCGATCGCCAGCAACTCCGGGCTCGAATGCGCCGCCACCAGATTGTAGAACACCATCGCGACCCGGCTCAGCAGTTTGCCGGCGCGTTCCAGCGCCACGACGGTATTGGCGAAATCCGGCGTCGCCGGATCGCGGGTGACGGCGGCGACCTCGGCGGCATGGTCGGCGAACGCCTGCTCGAACGCCGGCAGCACATGCTCCGGCCGGATCGCGTCGAACGGCGGCGTCTGGTTCGGGGTCACCCACGCCTGAAGCAGCGGGTTCTCGGTGGAGGAAGCCTGGGCAGCCGTGGTCATGATAAGGTGCTATCTCGAAGTTATGATCGGCGTCGTCACAATTTCGCCGAGCTTACCACGCCCCGCCTATACCCGGCCTAAGGCTTTTTTGGGCCTTGCGAGGAAGCCCCTTTTCGGAGACATTGCGCCCGCAAACGGGACCAGACCATGACCACTCAGACCACCAACGAACGCCGCGAAATCGCCTGGCCGAGCGTCGTCACCGTGCTTTCGGCGGCGATCCTGATCGGCGCGGAGGTGTTCGGCGCGGCCTTTGCCGGCGGCTGGGCCCTGGCGATCCTGTTCGGGCTGAGCGAGATCATGTCTCACGTCCTGCAAGCGGTGCTGTTCGTGATCGGCGTCATCGTGATGATCGGCTTCATCCGCGGCGCGCGGAAGGTCGAGCCTTTCACCCGCCGGGTTTAGGCACGCGCACCCGCCGGGCCTTAAGACGCGCGGCCGCCCGCGCGGTCATCTTTCGTTAAGAGCGATTAACATCCGTTCAGGTTTGGGGGCGTTTTCCGCCGTATCAGCTCCCGCCCCGCCACATCGTGGGGAAATTTGTCGCGCCGTTCAAAAAAGCTATTGCACGGCGGATTCAAAACACTTATCTCCCGCTCTGCCCAATTTCGCACGTGCCTGTGGTCGTGTGTCGGTCGGTGGGTATCCGGACAAGAGGCCGGACAGCCGCCAAGGAAATGGGACCCAGCATCTCTCTCAAGGGATGCGCCACTTGAAGGGTCTCGTTGACTTGCAACCGTGACCGGCAGCCGGAGGCGAACCGGCGCACCCCGCTCTCAACGGGGGACGCGACTTAAAGCAACGACGGAGCGGGCTTTTTTGGTCTCTACCGGCAGTCCAACGCCGGCGCGGGCTACTGAAAAGGCTTGTCCTTCATTGCCAGGTGTGCGGGCGGGAATTTCCCAACCAATCCACGGCAGCACAGTTCGGCACTTGAGTCCGAGGCTTTGTCGCACCTCCATCGTGCGGCCCAGCCGGAGCGCTCACGTCCGAAGGCTATGTTTCGACGGTCCGCAGCCGGGCCGATTGGGAGAGTGCGATGACCGAACGCATCCAGGAATTCCTGCGCAACCGCCGCCACGAGGGCTTGGACACCGAGCCGTGTCTGGTCGTCGATCTCGACGTGGTGCGCGACAACTATCAGACCTTCGCCACGGCGCTTCCCGATTCGCGCGTGTTCTACGCCGTCAAGGCGAACCCCGCGCCGGAGGTGCTGTCGCTGCTCGCCTCGCTGGGCTCGTGCTTCGACACCGCGACGGTGCCCGAGATCGAGATGGCGCTTGCCGCCGGCGCGACGCCGGACCGCATCTCCTATGGCAACACCATCAAGAAGGAGCGTGATATCGCGCGCGCCCACGCGCTCGGCATCCGCCTGTTCGCCGTGGACTGCACCGCCGAGGTCGAGAAGATCGCCCGCGCCGCGCCCGGCGCCAAGGTGTTCTGCCGCATCCTCTACGACTGCGCCGGCGCCGAATGGCCGCTGTCGCGGAAGTTCGGCTGCGACCCGGAGATGGCGGTGGACGTGCTCGACCACGCCAAGCGTCTCGGGCTGGAGCCGGTCGGCATCTCGTTCCATGTCGGCTCGCAGCAGCGCAAGGTGAAGGCGTGGGACCGCGCGCTGGCGATGGCCTCGCAGGTGTTCCGCGACTGCGCCGAGCGCGGCATCGGCCTCACCATGGTCAACATGGGCGGCGGCTTCCCGACGCGCTACCTGAAGGACGTGCCGCCGGTGGTGCAGTACGGCCGCTCGATCTTCCGCGCGCTGCGCAAGCACTTCGGCAACCGCATCCCGGAAACCATCATCGAGCCGGGCCGCGGCATGGTCGGCAACGCCGGGATCATCGAGACGGAAGTGGTGCTGATCTCGAAGAAAAGCGACGACGACGAGAACCGCTGGGTCTATCTCGACATCGGCAAATTCGGCGGCCTCGCCGAGACGATGGACGAGTCGATCCGCTACGCCATCAAGACGCCGCACGACGGCGCCGAGATGGCGCCGTGCATCCTCGCCGGCCCGACCTGCGATTCGGCCGACGTGCTGTACGAAAAGGCGCCGTATCCGCTGCCCGTCACCCTTGAGATCGGCGACAAGCTGCTGATCGAGGGCACCGGGGCGTATACCTCGACCTACTCGTCGGTGGCCTTCAACGGCATCCCGCCGCTGAAGACCTATCACATCTGATCGCTTCGCGATCGGGTCACATCTGAGAAACCGGACGCCGGTTCGCCGGCGTCCATCCCGTCACAATCGATTTGCTGACAACACGCCGCGGCCTTCACAGCCGTGCGCGTGGGGACTGACGTGCCATGACCATTCTTAAAACCGCTGCTGTTCGGAAGAAAATCGCCGCCCTTCCAGACGCCGCGCCGTTCGCGATCCGCGCCGAGCGCGCCGCCGACGTTCGCGCGCGCGAAGCGCTGCTCGACGCCAGCTTCGGCGAAGGCCGCTTCGCCCGCACCTGCCAGCGCC
>JBASBO010000336.1:0-8719 GCA_049651165.1 Xanthobacteraceae bacterium
CTCTGGCGTGGCTGCCGGCGCTTCGGTGACGCTCGCGGCCGGCGCGTCGGGCGGGGTGGTGCTCGCGGTGGTTTCGGTCTTGTCGTCGGCAGCGGTCGGCGCAGAAGCGACATCGGCTGCGGTCGGCGGCGGCACCAGGCTGGTGTCGGGAACGGGAACGGCGGCGTCGATCGCCAGTTCGGCGGCGCTGTCGGAGGCCGGGGCAGTTTGCGCGAAAGCGCCCGATGTCGAAACCGTCAGGAAGGTCGCCGCGACCGCCATCAGCACGCGATCGAATCCAGTCCGGCCAGTCGAGTCATTCCGCATTCTTCAACCCCTCGGCGGCGGAACTGCCCGGCATCGGCGAGCAGTTCCGGTTCATGTATGCGCAGCGTGTCACGGCGACTTTGCCAAAACGTCAACGCTGCCGGTGATGACCGGACGGTGTCGGCACGCAACTGTCCGTGACCAACCCCCGTGATGGAGATGCGGTTCCGTGATCCGGCCCCGCGATCATGCCGCAGACTGCGATGATTTTCGCGATTCGTCGGCAGGATATCCGCATGGCGCTCAGGCAGCCAGCGAACCACCGGTGGTTCACGACAAACTGACTTGGAATCCCAGGCTTTGCAACGTGCCGCATCGGCACGCCGGTCGCTTTTGCGTATGTCTGTCACCGCACCGCAACGGTTCAATGACCAGAGCGGTCTGCCGCACGACCGGGCTCAGTTTTCAGCGTCGCCGCGCCGGTTCGCTTGCAGCGTCCACTGCTCCGGCGGCGTCGTCGAGCTTGCGGTAGAGCGTCGAGCGCCCGATCTTCAGCCGCCGCGCCACCTCGGACATCTGGCCGCGATAGTGCGAAATGGCGAAGCGGATCACCTCGCTCTCGATCTCCTCCAGCGGACGCATGTCGCCGTCCTCGGTCAACAGGCTGAGGGTGCCGTTGGGCAACGGAGCGATAGGTATATAGTTACCCGTCATTTCCGGCGCGGCCGAGTCAAACGCGGGTTCGAGTACCAGCGGCTCCTCGGTGGGCAGCGGCGCGGCGAGCGGCGGCGCGGTCAGTTGCGGGAAGTCGGGCAGCCCGAGCTGATCGCCCTCACTCATCACCACGGCGCGATAGATGGTGTTTTCGAGCTGGCGGATATTGCCGGGCCAGTCGAGTTGCGCGAGCCGCGCCATCACCTCGCCGCTGACGCCGCTGACGGCGCGGTTTTCCTCGGCGCAGAAGCGGGCGAGGAAATGGCGCACCAGATGCGGAATGTCCTCGCGCCGGGTGCGCAGCGGCGGCACCGTCAGCGGCAGCACATGGAGCCGATAGAACAGGTCCTCGCGGAAATGGCCGGCCTTGACCTCGTCGAGCAGCCTGCGGTTGGTCGCCGAGATGATCCGCACATCCACCTTGACCGGGCGGCGGCCGCCGACCGCCTCCACGGTGCCTTCCTGCAAGGCCCGCAGCAGCTTGACCTGGGCGTTGAGCGGCAGTTCGCTGACCTCGTCGAGAAACAGCGTGCCGCCGGAGGCTTCCACGAACTTGCCGATATGGCGCTCGGTGGCGCCGGTGAAGGCGCCCTTCTCGTGGCCGAACAGGATCGACTCCACGAGGTTGTCGGGGATCGCGCCGCAGTTGACGGCGATGAACGGCTTGCTGGCGCGCTCGCCGCTGCCGTGGATGGCGCGCGCCATCAGTTCCTTGCCGACGCCGGATTCGCCCTCGATCAGCACCGGGATGGTGGATGACGCGGCCTTGGCGGCGGTGCGCAGCACCAGCGCCATGCCCTCGTTGCGGGTGACGATGTCGGCGAATGTCAGCTTGCCTTCGCGGCTGTGCTTGATGCGCTGCAATTCGCCCTTCAGCGCGCTGGTGTTGAGCGCGTTGCGCAAGGACACATGCAGCCGCTCGACGCCGACCGGCTTGACCACGAAATCGTGAGCGCCGGCGCGCATCGCCGAGACGACGTTGTCGATGCCGCCATGGGCGGTCTGCACGATCACCGGGACGTTGAGCCCGGCGTCGCGCATCCCGCTCAGCACGCCGAGGCCGTCGAGCCCCGGCATCACCAGATCGAGCACCACGGCGTCGATCGGCGTCGCGGTCGCATCGGTCAGCCGCTGTAGCGCCGCGTCGCCCGACTCCACCACCACCGTCTCGTAGCCGCCGCGCTGCACCATGTTGTCCACGAGACGGCGCTGCACGGCGTCGTCGTCGGCGATCAGAATGGTGGCGGCCATGGTACTCCCCGGATGGAACGATTATCTGTTTCGAATCGGGGCACTGTCGCCGATGCCGATTAACGACCTCTTAAGGGTTGCCCTCGTGGCGTGGCCTTGCGGACCGCGCGCAAACAGGCGACCTTGTGCAACCGACTTGAACCTGACGGATTCGAATTGATGGCCTCGCGTTCTTCCTCCTCCCTTCGCAAACCGGCCTCGCGGCGCGCGGCTGCCACGTCCAGGGTTTCCGCGTCAAAGACCAAGGCCAAGCCCGCGGCAAAAGCCAAGGCGGGGGTCGGCGCGCTGCCGGAATGGAATCTGGCCGACCTCTATGCCGGGATCGACGCGCCGGAGGTGACCCGCGATCTGGCGGCGCTCGACGCCGACTGCGCGGCGTTCGCGGCCGACTACAAGGGTAAGCTCGCCGGGGAGACGGCGAAGCCCGACGGCGGCGCGTGGCTGGCGCGCGCGGTCAGGCGCTACGAGGCGATCGACGATCTCGCCGGCCGGCTCGCCTCCTATGCCGGGCTGGTCCATGCCGGCGACAGCGTCGATCCGGCGATCTCGAAGTTCTACGGCGACGTCTCGGAGCGGCTCACCGCCGCGTCCGTCAATCTGCTGTTCTTCGCGCTGGAACTGAACCGGCTCGACGACGCGGTGATCGAGCAGGCGATGCAGACGCCGGAACTGGCGCATTACCGGCCGTGGATCGAGGACAGCCGCAAGGACAAGCCGTATCAGTTGGAGGACCGCGTCGAGCAGTTGTTTCACGAAAAGTCGGTCAGCGGCTACGCCGCCTGGAACCGGCTGTTCGACCAGACCATCTCATCGCTGCGCTTCAAGGTTGGGCCGAAGGAACTGGCGATCGAGCCGACCCTGACGCTGTTGCAGGATCGCGCGCCCGACAAGCGCAAGGCGGCGGCACAGGCGCTGGCGAAAACCTTCAAGGCCAACGAGCGCACCTTCGCGCTCGTCACCAACACGCTGGCCAAGGACAAGGAGATTTCCGACCGCTGGCGCGGCTTCAAGGACGTCGCGGATTCGCGCCATCTCGCCAACCGCGTCGAGGGCGAGGTGGTGGACGCGCTGGTCGCGTCGGTGCGCGCCGCCTATCCGCGACTGTCGCACCGCTACTACGCGCTCAAGGCCGGCTGGTTCAAAAAGAAGAAGCTGCCTTATTGGGACCGCAACGCGCCGCTGCCGTTCGCCGCCACCGGCGTCATTCCGTGGAGCGATGCGCGAAAGATGGTGCTGTCGGCCTATGGCGCGTTCTCGCCGCAGATGGCGGGGATCGCCAAGCGCTTCTTCGACGAGCGCTGGATCGACGCGCCGGTGCGGCCCGGCAAGGCGCCGGGCGCGTTCTCGCATCCGACCACGCCGTCGGCGCACCCCTACGTGCTGATGAACTATCAGGGCAAGCCGCGCGACGTGATGACGCTGGCGCACGAACTCGGCCACGGCGTGCATCAGGTGCTGGCGGCGAAGAACGGCGCGCTGATGGCGCCGACGCCGTTGACGCTGGCCGAGACCGCCAGTGTGTTCGGCGAGATGCTGACCTTCCGCCGTCTGCTCGACGAGACCCGCGATCCGAAGCAGCGCAAGGCGCTGCTGGCCGGCAAGGTCGAGGACATGATCAATACGGTGGTGCGGCAGATCGCGTTCTATACCTTCGAGCGCGCGGTCCATACCGAGCGCCGCGACGGCGAACTCACCGCCGAGCGGCTGGGCCAGCTTTGGCTCAGCGTGCAGGGCGAAAGCCTCGGGCCGGCAATCGAGATCAGGGCGGGCTACGAGAATTTCTGGATGTACATCCCGCACTTCATCCATTCGCCGTTCTACGTCTATGCCTACGCCTTCGGCGATTGCCTGGTGAATTCGCTCTACGCGGTCTACGAGAACGCGGCCGAGGGGTTTGCCGAGCGCTATCTCGCCATGCTGGCGGCGGGCGGCACCAAACATTATTCCGAACTGCTGAAGCCGTTCGGTCTCGATGCCCGCGACCCCAAATTCTGGGACGGCGGCCTCTCGGTGATCGCCGGGATGATCGACGAACTGGAGGCGATGGGATAGCCGGCGGGACCGCCTCGGACGGCGGCGGCGCGGCCGTCCCCATTGGGGCGGGCTGCCGCCGTTGCCCTCCCGGTTCGATTGCGCTAATGGCATCGGTGTGCCCCGGCGGCTCCGACAGGATCGCGGCCGAGGCTTGATGATTTCGATGTGACGTGTTTTCGTCGCGCGAGGCGGTGTCGCCTTCGCCCGAACACGCGATCATGCCCGAACCGGAGCGGAGGGACGGATGTCCGATCATAACGAAGTGGCGTATTCGACGGCCGACGGCAACGATTACGCCGAGCACGAGGCGACCTACGAGTTCTTCACCGGCCTGGTGAAGTACGGCACGGCCGCCGTCATCATCGTCGTGATCCTGATGGCGATCTTCCTCGTTTGAGTTGTACCCCCGGCAGAGCCGGGGCGGGAGGGCGGCAATGGCGCTTGCGGCGAAATCCGACGTCCAGATCGACAATGCCGAGGTTCGCGTCACCGAATGGCGGCTTGAGCCGGGCGCGGCCACCGGCCATCACCGCCACGAGATGGATTACGTCATTGTCCCGGTCACCGACAGCGACATGACCATCGTTGCGCCGGACGGCACGCGGTCGGTGTCGCAACTGCGGATCGGCAAATCCTATTTCCGGAAAGCCGGCGTCGAGCACGACGTTCTCAACGAGACGGGGAGCACGATCGTCTTCCTCGAAATCGAGTTGAAGGCGTAGGGGTGCGTCTCCTCCGGCATCTGCTGCTGGCCGTTCTCGCGCTGGGGCTGATCGCCAACGGCATTGTGATTTCGCATGCCATGCCGTGCGCGCCGGCTGCCGCGATGGCGATGCCGCACGATCACGGTCATATGGCTAATCACGATGCCGATCATCACGCCGGTCATCTTGCGATGGTCGCCGGTGACGACGGCGCGAGCGCCGTATCCGATCGTGCCGCGAGCGACGATCAGGACCCCGTGGCGTCCTGCAATTGCGGCTGCGCCAGCTTGTGCGCGGTGAGCGATGTCGCGCATGTCCGCATCGAGACGCCGCAGCGCCATGCCGTCGCCGTCAGCTATGTCGGCGCGGCGCAACCGGTTGCCGACGGCATCCAGTTCATCGATCCCGGAATCCCTATCCGCTTGGCATGAGACCGTGGCGGCTCGCCGCCGCACTCGCCGCGCCGCCGATTTGACGCGCGATCTCATTGTTCTGCCAATCCGGAGATTTCGATGCTTCCGCTTCTTCGCGGCCGCCGCCGCATTCCATTTTTGCTGTTGAGCGCCGCCGTTACGCTGGCGTTCACGTCTGCCGCCGGCGCGCAAGAACACCGTCACCCCGCCGCGCCCCATGAGGCTGATTCCGTATCCGCACCGGCGGATCACCCCGGCCACGCGCCGGCGACGCAGCCGCACGCCGGTCACGGCGCGCATATGAGCGCCTGGCTCGGCCCCTACGCCATGACCCGCGAAGGCTCCGGCACCAGTTGGGTGCCCGACGCCACGCCGCACGAGGGCGTGCATCGGCAACTGGCCGAGTGGAGCGTGATGATCCACGGCGCGCTCAACCTGGTCTACGACCGTCAGGCCGGGCGGCGCGGCGGCAGCCAGACCTTTGTCGGAGGCATGGTGATGGCGATGGCCCAGCGGCCGCTGGGTGACGGCACGCTGGGCGTGCGTGCGATGCTGTCGCCCGAGCCGCTGATGGGGCCGTCGGGCTATCCGCTGCTGTTCGCGGTCGGCGAGACGGCGGACGGCCGTCATCATCTGGTGGATCGCCAGCACCCGCACGACCTGTTCATGGAGATGGCGGCGACCTACAGCAGGAATCTCTCGAACACGACCAGCGTGTTCGTCTATGGCGGCCTGCCGGGCGAGCCGGCGCTGGGGCCGCCGGCGTTCATGCACCGCACCAGCGGCATGGACAATCCCGAAGCGCCGATCAGCCATCACTGGCTGGATTCGACCCACATCACCTTCGGCGTGGTGACCGCCGGCGTCGTCATCGACAACTGGAAGCTGGAGGCGTCGGCGTTCCGAGGTCGCGAGCCGGACCAGTACCGCTACGATATCGAGCGGCCGGGACTCGACAGCTTCGCCGGGCGCGTGAGCTGGAATCCGAGCCGCGAATGGTCGTTGCAGGTGTCCTACGGGCAGCTTCGCTCGCCGGAGCAGCTTGCGCCGGCGATGGACGAGAACCGGCTCACGGCCTCGGCGATCTACACCACGCCGTTCGGCGACGGCCATCTGTGGAGCACGACGCTGGCCTGGGGCCGCAAGATGCTGCGGCCCGGCGACACCCTCGATGCCTTCCTGCTGGAAAGCGCGGTGATCCTGAAGCAGGACGTCACGCTGTTCATGCGGGCCGAACGACTGGCGCAGAACGAACTGACGCACGATATCCCCGGCCTCGACGGCCGCACCTTCACCGTCAACAAGGTGTCGGTCGGCGGCGTCTACGACTTCCTCCGCACCGGGCGCGCAAAGTTCGGGATCGGCGCTTTGGTCAGCCGCTACGGCCTGCCGGGCGACCTCAAGGCCGAATACGGCCGCGACCTGACCAGCTACATGGTGTTCGGCCGTCTGAAATTCTGGTGACGACGCGACGCTCGGCATAACGAAAAACGCGGGCCGCGAGGCCCGCATTTTTGTAACTTCATAACCGGATTTTCGAAGGTCGGTTCAGCGCGGTCCGCGCGGCGCGGCGCCTGCGCCGGGACGACGATCGCCCGTGCCGCCGGCGCCGAACACCGGCTTCGGCTTCATCGGCAGCAGCCCTTCGCGTTGCAGCTTCTTGCGGGCCAGCTTGCGGGCGCGGCGCACGGCTTCGGCCTTTTCGCGGGCCTTCTTCTCGGATGGCTTTTCGTAGTGGCCGCGGAGCTTCATCTCGCGGAAAATGCCCTCGCGCTGCATCTTCTTCTTCAGCGCCTTCAGGGCTTGATCGACATTATTATCGCGGACGAGAACCTGCACGCGTCATCCTCTTTTCAATGAGCCGGATTTGGAATCTTGGGGAGGCAGGGGGCGACAACGGCCGTGTCCCACGCCTCAAGGGCGCCGATGTAACAGATCGGGTAACGAATGTCCACCGCGCCTAGGGGGCGGGAGACGGTATTTGGAGCATAGTCCTGACCTGATCCCAGCCTGCGCCGGCGCTGCTTTTCCACTTATTCTTGGGGCCATCGCCGGCACCCCGGCGCCGACCAACTCGACAGCCTCGGCGGCCTGCTTCCATAGTTCGAGACGCGATTCGCGGTCTTTTGACGGGAAGGGCACTTAATGAATACGCAGAGATACGTTGCCGAGGCCATCGGCACGTTCTGGCTTACCTTCGCAGGCTGCGGCAGCGCGGTCATCGCCGCCGGGTTCCCGCAGGTCGGCATCGGCCTCCTCGGGGTGGCGCTGGCGTTCGGCCTCAGTGTGGTGACCATGGCCTATGCCATCGGCCACATCTCCGGCGCGCACCTCAACCCGGCGGTGACGGTGGGGCTGGCGGCGGGCGGCCGGTTCCCGGCCGGGCAGGTGGTTCCCTACATCATCGCCCAGGTGGTCGGCGCCATCGTCGCGGCTGCCGTGCTTTACGTGATCGCCAGCGGCGCGGCCGGCTTCGATCTCGCCAAGGGCTTCGCCTCGAACGGCTACGGCGCGCACTCGCCGGGGCAGTACAGCCTCGTCGCCTGCCTCGTCAGCGAGGTGGTGATGACCGCGGTGTTCCTGTTCATCATCATGGGCGCGACCCACGGCAAGGCCCCCGCCGGCTTCGCGCCGCTGGCGATCGGCCTGACGCTGACCATGATCCACCTCGTCAGCATCCCGGTGACCAACACCTCGGTCAATCCGGCGCGGAGCACCGGGCCGGCGCTGTTCGTCGGCGGCTGGGCGCTCCAGCAACTGTGGCTGTTCTGGATCGCGCCGCTGGTCGGCGGCGTGATCGGCGGCGTGCTGTATCGCTGGCTGAGCCCTGACGAGCCCGCCGGCATCATCGAAGGCAACAGGCGCTGACGCGCCGCGCGTTATCGAGGGCGTGGGTGGTCGCGGTGCTGGCCGCGGCCACCGTGTCGCGCGCGGCTGCCGCCTCGGATATCGCGGCCTGCGCCGACGAGCGGGTCAAGACCGCGATGCTTCCAGCCCCAGAGTTGGCCGCTGCCGAGGCCGCGTGCGGCCGGGTTCTGGCGGGCGGAGCGGCCGGTATGGACCGCCAGAAGGCCGCGTTTTTCCGTGGCCTGATGCGCTTCCTGCAAGTGGTCCAGGGCGGTATGGCGCAAGGCGTCGACAAGGATGGCGTGCCTCGCTACGCCCCGCCGACGCTGGCGCAGCTTCGCGAGGCGCTGGCGGATGTCGAGACCGCCGCCGGCCTCGACGGCCCGATCAAAGGCGACGCGCTGGCGCTGCGCGTCACCATCAGCCAGGTGCTCGGCGATTCCGCGACGGCGAAAAAGGATATCGACAAGGCGATCGCGGTGTCGCCGCGCTCCGCCACGCCCTATGTCC
>JBASBO010000337.1:0-8289 GCA_049651165.1 Xanthobacteraceae bacterium
ATCCGCGCCATCCGTGGCCGGAGGACCCGGCCGCCGCGCCGCCGACACGGCGCGCCAAGCCGCGCGGGACGTGAGGCGCGGCTATGGCATTCCGTTAACGCTAAACTCATGGTTTTCGCGACAATACCCGATATCCCGGTCATGCCGAAGGCGCGGGCGGACTAGCGAATGGCGGGTTCGGTATGCGTGGCGTGATGATTCTGGCGGGCGTGATGATCGGCCTCGGCACGGTGATGGCCCAGGTCGCGGATCGCATGACGGCCGCCTCGGCCCCCGCCGCCGCGATGTTGACCGATACCGAATCTGCTGAACCTGTATCCGCAAGCCGCAGCGTCGTGGTGCCGCGCGACCGCAACGGCCATTTCCGCACCGAAGGCCGCATTGACGGCCAGCGCATCGCCTTCATGGTCGATACCGGTGCCTCCGTGGTCGCCATGAACGAAACCTCGGCGGCGCGGATCGGCGTGCGTCCGGCGCGCGGCGACTTCAACGCGGCGGTCAGCACCGCCAACGGCGTCATCAAGGCGGCGCGGACCCGGCTTCCCGTGGTGCAGGTCGGCGACCTGATCGTGCGCGACGTCGACGCCATGGTGCTGCCGGACGAAGCGCTGTCGCAGAACCTGCTCGGACTGTCGTTCCTCGGCCGGCTCAAGCGTTTTGAGTATGCCGGCGGCCGCATGGTGCTGGAACAATAATCGCCGGCGGGTTTTATCCCCGCCGTGGCTGCTGCCAATCCGCCGTAATTTCACCCTAACCCGATCATCCCCGCCTTTTCTCCGGGCCGTGCATTGGCTATGGCTTGCGGAGTTTCTCGCCCACGCATTTTTTCAGAAGGCCGACCCGATGTTTCCCAAGCCGAAACCCGTCCTGGTGCCGAATACGCTCGCCTACGAGTCCGAGCCGATGGTGAAGCCGACCGGCTTTCGCGAATACGACGCGCGCTGGCTGTTCGGCAAGGAAATCAACCTGATGGGCGTGCAGGCGCTGGGCATGGGGCTGGGCGCGCTGATCGCGGAGCTGGGCCAGAAGCAGGAGATCGTCACCGGCCACGATTTTCGCGGCTATTCGTCGTCGATCAAATACGCGCTGATTTCCGGGCTGATGGCCGCCGGCTGCAAGGTCCACGACATCGGTCTGTGCATGACGCCGATGGCCTATTTCGCGCAGTTCGACCTGGATGTGCCGTGCGTCGCCATGGTCACCGCCTCGCACAACGACAACGGCTGGACCGGCGTCAAGATGGGCGCCAACCGGCCGCTGACCTTCGGGCCCGACGAGATGACGCGGCTGAAGGAGATCGTGCTCAACGCCGATTTTCACAACAAGGCCGGCGGCAGCTATCAGTTCCACGAGAATTTCCCGGCGCGCTACATCGCCGACCTGACCAAGCGGGCGAAACTGAAGCGCAAGCTCAAGGTGGTGGTGGCGTGCGGCAACGGCACCGCCGGCGCGTTCGCCCCGCAGGTGATGGAGGCGATCGGCTGCGAGGTGATCCCGCTCGACACCGAACTCGATCACACCTTTCCGAAATACAATCCGAACCCGGAAGACATGGAGATGCTCCATGCCATTCGCGACGCCGTGCTTGAGCACAAGGCCGACGTCGGCCTCGGCTTCGACGGCGACGGCGACCGCTGCGGCGTGGTGGACAACACCGGCGAGGAGATCTTCGCCGACAAGGTCGGCGTCATGCTCGCGCGGGATATGTCCGCGATCCACAAGGATGCGAAGTTCGTCGTCGATGTGAAGTCCACCGGCCTTTTCATCACCGACCCGGTGTTGCGAGAGCAGGGCGCGACCGCGACCTACTGGAAGACCGGCCACTCCTACATGAAGCGGCGCACCCACGAGGTCGGCGCGCTCGCCGGCTTCGAGAAGTCCGGCCACTTCTTCTTCAATGCGCCGTTCGGCCGCGGCTACGATGACGGCCTGATCTCCGCGATCGCGGTGTGCGAGATGCTCAACCGCGCGCCGGGCAAGACCATGGCCGATCTCAAGAACGCGCTGCCGAAAACGTGGTCGTCGCCGACCATGTCGCCGCATTGCGCCGACGAGACCAAGTACGGCATCGTCGATGCGGTGGTGAAGCATTTCGAGGACGTCAAGGCCAAGGGCGGCAAGGTCGCGGGCCAGGCGATCCGCGATCTCGTCACCGTCAACGGCGTCCGCGTCACCGTCGAGGACGGAAGCTGGGGTCTGGTGCGGGCGTCGTCCAACAAGCCCGAACTGGTGGTGGTGGTCGAAAGCCCGGTGTCGGAGCAGCGGATGCGCGATATGTTCGCGGCGATGGACGGCGTGCTGCGCACCCATCCCGAAGTCGGCGAATACAATCAGAAGATTTGACGGCGACGATCAAACGGCTTCGATGTCGTCCTCGCGCAGGCGAGGACCCATAACCCCTGGCGCTGGTTGTTATAAAATGACCTTGCCTATCGGTGATAGAGCCGAACTGCTGCGGCGTATGGGTCCTCGCCTGCGCGGGGACGACGCGTTTTATGTTGTACCGGCATCCGGAAAATGGCTTCCGGGCGCTCTCTCAAATCCCGAGATAAGCCTGCCGCACGCGCTCGTCGGCGAGCAGCTCCGCGCCGCTGCCGGATAGCGTGACGCGGCCGTTCTCCAGCACGTAGGCGCGGGTCGCGATCTTCAGCGACACCGCGACGTTCTGCTCCACCAGCACGCAGGTCATGCCGCCGGCGTTGAGTTCGCGGATGGTCCGGAGCACGTCGTGGACGATGGTCGGGGCCAGCCCCAGCGAGGGCTCGTCGAACATGATGAGCTTCGGCTCGCCCATCAGGCAACGCGCGATCGCCAGCATCTGCTGTTCGCCGCCGGACAGCGTGCCGGCGGCCTGGGTGAGGCGCTCGGAGAGGCGCGGAAACATCGTCAGCACGCGCGCGCGGTTCTGCGCGCGGTGCGGGCGGGCATGCGGCAGCATCGCGCCCATGTCGAGATTTTCCGAAACCGTCAGCGATGGGAAGATCTGCCGCCCCTCGGCGACCTGCCCGATGCCGAGATCGCAGACCCGGTGGCTCGGCAGCCCGGCGATGTCGGCGCCGCGAAACACGATGCGGCCGCCGGTCGGCCGGTGCATTCCGGCGATGGTGCGGATCAGCGAGGTCTTGCCCGCGCCGTTGGCGCCGACGATGGCGACGATGGAGCCTTCGTCGACATCGAGCGACACCCCGTCGAGGGCTTGCGCGTCGCCGTAGTGGACGCTGAGGTTTTCGACGGTCAGCATCACAGCGCCTCCGCGCCGAGATAGGATTCGACCACGGCGGGATCGCGCAGCACCTGCTCCGGGCTGCCCTCGGCGATGGCCGCGCCGTGATGCAGCACCAGAATGCGCGACGCCAGCGCGGTGACCGCGCGCATGACGTGCTCGATCAGCAGGATCGTCAAACCGTCGCGGTTGAGGTCGCGCAGCGTCGCGACGATGCGGTCGGTTTCGGTCGGCCGCAGGCCCGCCATCACCTCGTCGAGCAGCAGCAGCTTCGGCCCGGTCGCCAGCGCCCGCGCCACTTCGAGGCGCTTGCGGTCGGGCAGCGTCAGGCCGGAGGCGATCTGCGCGCGCTTATCGTACAGGTCGAGCCGGGCGAGGGTGTCGCGGGCGATCCGCTCGGCGTCGGTGACGGTGCGGGTCTGCATCAGCGCGCCGATGATGACGTTGTCCTCGACGGTCAGCGCGGGAAACGGCCGCACCAGTTGGAAGGTGCGGCCGATGCCGCGCCGGGCGATCTGGTCCGGGCGCAGGCCCTCGATGCGCTCGCCGGCGAAGGTGATCGCGCCTTCGTCGGGCGTGAGGGCGCCGGCGATCATGTTGAACAGCGTGGTCTTGCCCGCGCCGTTGGGGCCGATCACCGCGAAGATCTCGCCTTGTGGCACCTCGAAAGAGACGCGGCTCACCGCGGCGAGGCCCCGGAAGCGCTTGCTGACGCCGGCGATGGTGAGAAGCGCGCTCATGAGCGGAGCCTGTCGAGCCCGAACTTGCGGGCGAGCCACGGCCACACCCCGGAGGGCTGAAGCGTGATGATGACCATCAGCGTGATGCCATAGAAGATCGATTTCGCGCCGGGGGTGTTGACGCCGAAGTGCTGCACCAGCGCGGTCAGGCTCTCGCCGAGCGGCGTCAGCAGGATGGCTCCGACGATCGGCCCGAACACGGTGCCCAGCCCGCCGATGATCGGGGCCATGATGATCTCGATCGAGCGGCCGATATCGAACACCTGCGAGGGGAACAGGTTGCGGTAGTAGAAGCCGTAGAACACGCCGCCGACCGCGGTCATGCCGGAGGAGATCGCCATCGCGATCATGCGGGCGCGGAAGATGTTGATGCCGGCGGCCTGCGCGGCCTCCGGGTCCTCGCGCACCGCGAGCCAGCGATAGCCGAGCGGCGAGCGGCGCAGCCACGCCACCAAAAGCGTCGCCGCGACGGCGAGGATCAGCGCCAGATAGTAATAGAGCAGCGGCCCGCCGCCGAGGTTCCACCACTTGTCGGAGCCGGGGCTGTTGACCGACAGGAACAGGCCGGCGGACGCGCCGGTGATTTGCAGATGGTCGAAGCCGATGCGGGTGAACTCGGCGAAGGCGATGGTCAGCAGCGCGAAATAGACGCCCTCGATGGCGAAGCGCCAGCCGAGCCAGCCGACGATCATGCCGGCGAGGGTGGCCACCGGCACCGCGATCAGGATGCCGAGCCACGGGCCGATGCCGAACAGCGTCCACAGCGCGGTCGCGGTATAGGCCCCGAGCCCGAGATACAGCGCGTGGCCGAGCGAGAGCTGGCCGGCGAAGCCCATCAGCAGGTTCCAGGCCTGCCCGAGATAGGCGAAGTAGAACACCAGGATCAGCACCGACAGCAGATAGCGGTCGGCTATCAGCGGCGCGGCGACGGCCGCCGCCAGCAGAACGGCGCAGAGGATTTTTCCGCGCGTGGGCAGGCTGTTCCAGAGCGCGGTCATAGGCGTCGCCCCATCAGGCCCTGCGGGCGCAGCACCAGCACCAGGATCAGCAGCGCGAACGAGAACATGCTTTTCATCGACGGCTGGATGTAGAAGCCGGCCAGCGCCTCGGAAATCCCGATCAGCACGCCGCCGATCAGCGCGCCGGCCATCGAACCGAGCCCGCCGATGATGACGATGACGAAGGCCAACAGCGTATAGGCCGGCCCGAGACCGGGCGAGGCGTCGGCGATGGTCGCCATCAGCGCGCCGGCGGCGCCGATGCAGGCGAAGCCGAGGCCGAAGGTCACCGCGTAAAGCTGCTTGACGTTGAGCCCGACCACGCCGGCGCCGGTCAGGTTGTCGGCGCAGGCGCGGATCGCCGTGCCGGTGCGGGTGTAGCGGAAGAACAGGAACAGCGCGATGCAGATCGCGAACGCGCCGAGCGCCGCGAACACCCGCACCTTGTCGATGAACAGCGGGCCGATGTCATAGCTGTCGAAGCTGTAGGGCAGGTTGATCGGCCGCGCGTCGGGGCCGAACATCAACAACAGGCCGTTGACCACCACGATCGCCAGTCCCACCAGCAGGATGAACTGCTCGTGCTCGGCACGGCTGATGAAGGGTTCCACCAGCCCGCGCTGGAGAGCATAGCCGAGCAGGAAGAACGCCGCCGCGATCGGCAGCAGCGACACCAGCGGCGAGACGCCGAGCATCTCGAACAGCAGGAAGGCGGCGTACATCGCCACCACGGTGAACTCGCCGTGGGCGAAATTGACCACGCGCATGACGCCGAAGATGACCGACAGCCCGAGTGCCATCAAGCCGTAGACCAGTCCGGTGAGTATCCCCTGAACGATGATATTCAAGGTGATCGCCGTCATTCGAAACTCCGGCCGATTGATCGACGCGCGACGCCGTCAGATTCTGACTCGAAATGGTGCATGTGAAGATCAAACAATCCCGGCGTCGTCCTCGCGCAGGCGAGGACCCATAACCCTTGGCATAAGTCATTCTGAACGGTTTCGCCTCAACTCACTGAGCCGAACCGCTGCGGCGTATGGGTCCCCGCCTGCGCGGGGACGACGATTTTCGGGTTGCAAATCCGACCGCGAAACGAATTTACGGTCAGGCTCTCAGATCGATCGCATCAGATCACTTGCGGCCCTGCCAGGGCGGCATCGGCAGCACCGGCGCCAGTGAGGCGACTTCCGCCGGCAGCACCACGGTCGGCGTCTGGTCGCGGTTCTGGATGCAGGCCGAGGGCAGGTTGTTGTTCTGGCCCTTGTCGTCGAACTTGATCGGCGGTCCGATCATGACGTGATCGGTGAGGTTGGTCTCGTGCAACGCCTTCATCAGCTCGGGGCCGGTGGCGGTGCCGGCGCGCTTGAAGGCGTCGCCCGCGATCATCAGGGCGTCGAAGGTGAAGCCGACGTTGAAGCATTCGACGGCGAAGCGGAACTTCGGCTGCGCCTTGGTGTAGGCGGCCTCCAGCGCCTGCGTGACCTTGGACTTTGGATTGGCCCACGGCAGCGTGTCGACGTGGTAATCGGCCAGCGGTCCCAGCGCCTTGTAGAATTCCTCGTCATAGAGGCCGGGCGCGCCGGGCGAGATGATGGCCATCGGCTGGAATTTCTGCCGCACGGTGTCGCGCACCAGCTTGATGGCGTCGGCGGCGCGGGTCACCACCAGCAGCAGGTCGGGGTTGAGACCGCGGATCTTGGTGACCTCGACCGAGAGGTCCTGCGCCTTGGGATCGTAGGAAATCGATTCCAGGAGCTTGAACGGCAGCCCGGCGGCGGGGAACAAAGCGTCCATGCCCTTGCGCTGCGCCATTCCGAAATTGTCGTTGGCGTGCAGGAACACGGCGGTCTTGGGCGCGATCTTGGTGGCGTCGATCAGCGCCTGGATCTGGTGCAGACCGTTCTTGACCAGCGCGCCGCCGGTCGGGAAGTTGCGGACCAGATACTTGTAGCCCTGCTCGGTCAGTTGCGGGGCGGCGGCGATGTTGACCACCAGCGGCACCTGACGCTGCTCGCAGACTTGCGCCATCGCCAGCGTGCCGGCGGAATCGAAGGCGCCGACGATGCAGTTCGCGCCCTCGTTGATGGCGCGCTCGGTCTGGGTGCGCGCGACATCCGGGTTGGATTCCATGTCGATATGGATCAGTTCGACCTTGTAGCCGAGATCGGCCAGCACCTGCGGCGCCACCAGCGCGCCGCGATGACAGCTCTGGCCGGCCTGGGCGAGATAGCCGGACTGCGGCAGCAGCACCGCGATCTTCAGGGTCTGTGCCTGCGCCCGGACGATCGCCGGCGCCGCCAGCAGCGCCGCGCCGGCGGCCCCGCCCGCCAGCACGCTGCGACGGCTGAATTTGAACTGGTCGATCGGCATGTCTCTTTTCCTCCTGGAATGCCCGCCCCTTGGGCTCTGGCCGGTCGCGGCCCTGCCGGAATGCCGGAGCAGGGCCGGACACGACGTGTCACGGACGGGAATTGATAGTGGCGCGGCCGCGAATGCAAGCCTCAATTCGCGGGGCGGATTATCAGGGGACCCGGGTGCGACCACAAGCCGCCCGCGGATGATCCCGCGTCATCCTTTCGGCGGGCTCGCTTGCGGCCTGCGAAAGCCGGGTCCGGCGGGTGCAGCCGGGTCAGGGGGCGGCGGAGGATCCGGCAGGAGAGGCCGGCGCGGCCGGCTTGAGGATCCCGACGCGCATGGCGTGCGCGGTGACGTCGTGGCGGAAGTCGGCGATGGTGCCCTCGAACAGCTTGAACGCCTCAAGCTGAAAATCGGCGACGACGCGGTGCGGCGGCAGCCGGCGGTCGCCGATCCGGCGCTTGAGGTATTCGAGGCGCTCGAACTGCTCGGACCAGACCTGATCGATCAGCGCCATCATCATGCGGCGCAGGATATCGTCGAGCATCGCCGCGCCGATGGCCGCGACCTTGCCGTCCATCCAGCGATCGGCGATGGCGCGGATCGTCGCCTTCAGCTTGTCGGAATCGCCCTTGCGGTCGGCCGAGGGCGGCGTCATCTCCACCGCCAGCGTGAGGATCGAGCGCACCGCGGCGTCGAGGCCGGCGATGTCCCACGGCGCGTCGGGCGGGGCGAAGCGGCCGATCAGGTCGTCGATGGTTTCGTCGCGCAGGCGTTTGGCGACCGCGAACGGATCGTCGCGGTCGCGGATGTCGCGGCGGAGATCGTAGAAGGTGTCGCGCTGGCGCTGAATGATCGCGTCGAACCGCAACAGCCCCAGCCGCCGGTCGAAGCTCCGCGTCTCGTGGCGGGTCTGCGCGGCGCGGACCAGCCGGCTGGCGGCAGCGGACGCGACCGGCGTGCCCCGCGC
>JBASBO010000338.1:0-2471 GCA_049651165.1 Xanthobacteraceae bacterium
GCGCTGTGAGGCGGCTTTCATCACGCAATTCCGGCAATCCGGCCCGTCGCAGCAGCGGCCGCAGCGCCGGATTGCCGAGCGCGGTGCGATAGAACTTGGCGAGATGGGCGTCACCGGGGGGCGCGCGGCCGCTCGCGCCCCCCAGCAACGGGTCGCACACCTCGTAGAGCGAGGGACCGTCCTTGCCAGCCGTCAACGCCCCCAGGGCAGCGCCGGCGAAATACCGCACATTCGTCAAATAGTGGCCCGCCCCGCCGGGGATATTCCCCAAATCATTGAAGCAAGTCGTTGAAAACTGTCATGAAGCGGTCCGGATTTCAAATGTGATGTCGGTCACTGTGGAGGATCGGGACCGGCGGCATCGTGGGGACATGAAACGCGGCCAATCCGGACGGATCGGCCCCTATCCAAGGGAGAGCGTCATGTCCAGGATGTCCAGCCGGCTCAACCTCCGCACCGCCCTGTTCGGCCTCGTCATTGCCGGTTCCCTGACCGTCCTCGCCTCGGCGGCCAACGCCTACACCAGCGAGCAGCGCATTGCCTGCACCCCGGACGCCTTCCGCCTGTGCAGCAGCGAAATCCCCAACATCGAAGGCATCACCGCCTGCATGCGCAAGCAGAAGTCCAGCCTGAGCGCCGCGTGCAAGGCCGTCTTCGACAGGTGATCCAAAAGGGGTTGTCACGACCGCGCCAAACCCGGTAACCGTTTGTTATACCGCAGTGCCGCAAATCCAGCACAATTGGTCGGCAAGACCTCCGCAACCCTCAACCGTAGTGCGAGTGCCGGCGCGCCCCCGATGGCGTGACGGAATCCGGACGGGGACTGTAAGACCATGAAAATAAAGAATTTCCGCCTCTCACGCCGGTCCGCCACGATGCTCGCGGCTGCCATTGGGACGCTATCGCTGGCAATCGGCGCCCATGCCGCGCTGAACATGCGCGCGACCGACGCCGTCAGGACCACCGCCGCCGCACCGCTGGCGATGCAAGGTCCGGCGCGGGTCGCGCTGGTCATCGGCAACAGCCGCTATCCCGACGCCAACGCGCCGCTGACCCAGCCCGTCAACGATGCCCGCGCCCTTTCTGCTGCATTGCAGCGTGATGGTTTCGACGTCGAGACGGTCGAGAACGGCGACAGAAACGAGATGCGCGGCGCGGTCGCACGCCTCAAGGCGAAGATCCGGCCGGAATCGGTGGCGATGCTGTTCTTCGCCGGCTACGCGGTGCAGGCCGGCCGCGAAAGCTACATGATCCCGGTGGATGCGGCGATCTGGAAGGAATCCGACGTCCGCCGCGACGGCACCAGCGTCGAATCGGTGCTGGCGGCGATGAAGCAGGGCGGCGCCCGCGCCAAGCTGGTGGTGCTCGACGCCTCGCGGCGCAATCCCTACGAGCGCCGCTTCCGCACCTATTCCCATGGCCTCGCGCCGATCAACACCACGGACAACGCGCTGATTCTGTCGGCGGCCGCGCCGGGTCAGGTGGTCGACGACGCCGCCGGGGCCAACAGCGTGCTGGTCGACGCGCTGCTCGACAACCTGAAGGATCCTTCGGCCGGCGCAACCGCGGTGTTCGGCAAGACCCGTCAGGCGGTGACCCAGGCGACCAAGGGCAAGCAGGTCCCCTCGGTATCGTCGTCGCTGATCGACGACGTGTCGTTCCGCGCCGAGGCGGACGCTCATCTCGCCAAGGCGGGAAGCTGAAGGTCGCCTCCCCCTCGAAGACTGGTTTCGTGTCCCGGATGCGATGCGGCGCAAGCGTCTGCGCTTGTGCCGCTTCGCTGATCCGGGACCGTTACGGAGGACGCCGTTGGTACGGTCCCGGCTCTGCGGTGCAGCGTTGCACGCCGCGCCGCGTCCGGGACACTTTCTTCCGCCAATGCAGCGAATTACTACTTCTTCTCGCCCGCGGCGGGGATCGGCCGCACCGGATCGCCCTCGCGCAGCAGCGCGCCGGCGCGCGCCACCACGGTCTCGCCCTCCGCCAGGCCCTCGCGGATCTCGACTCGTCCACCGGACATCAGCCCGACTTCGACGCGCCGGGTCTCGACGCGGTCGCGCCGCACCACCTGCACCACGGTGCCGGCGCTGCTGTAGAGGATCGCGGCCAGCGGCACCGAAACGCCGCAGCTTTCACCGGTCTTGACCGAGGCGCGCCCCGAGGCGTTGACCAGCAGCGGCCGCTTCGAGGTCACCGCGATGAACGCCTGGCCGAGCTGGCTGTTGGGATCGACGGTCGCGCCGATCCGGCGCACCTTGCCCTCAAGATCCTCGATGCCGCTGACATGGATGGTGGCGGGCTGATCGATCTTCAGCTTGCCGATGTCGCGGGTCGGCACCTGCACCGCGAGGTCGAAGTCGTTGCCGGTGATGATGGTGAACAGCGCCTCGCCCCTCAACGAGGCGGGGGCGCCCACCACCGCCGTCGCCGCGCTGACCAGCCCGGCGGCCGACGCCTGAACGGTGGTGCTG
>JBASBO010000339.1:0-12697 GCA_049651165.1 Xanthobacteraceae bacterium
CTGCGCACCACGTCGCTGTCGTTCTGCTCGACGCGGATGATATCGAACGGCACGCCGAGCCGGCTCGCCAGCACCTGCGCGAACGCGGTCGCGTGGCCCTGGCCGAAGTCCAGCGTGCCGGTGGTGAGGCGCACGGTGCCGCCGGGCTCGAACGCGATGTTGCCGAGTTCGGTCAAGCCGGCGGTGACTTCGAGATAGCAGCCGGCCGCGATGCCGCGCAGCCTGCCGCGCTTGCGCGCCTCGCGCTTGCGTCTGGTGAAGCCGGCATAGTCGGCAAGCGCCAGCGCCTTGTCGAGCACCGCGGGGAAGTCGCCGGAGTCGTAGGTCATGCCGCTCGCCGCGCTGAACGGAATTTGCGCCGGCCGGATCATGTTGCGCCGGCGTAGCCGGACGGGATCGATGCCCATCTCGCTGGCGGCGCGCTGGATCAGCCGCTCCATGAAGTAGTTGGCCTCGGGACGCCCCGCGCCGCGATAGGCCCCCATCAGCGTGGTGTTGGTCACCACGCACTTGATGGCCACCTCGATCAGCGGCGTGCGGTAGACGCTGGCGATGTTCTTGCCGATATTGAGCGACAGCGGCAGCGGGCCGACGCCGGCGACATAGGCCCCGAGATTGCCGAAGCCGGTGATCCGCACCGCGAGGATGTGCCCCCTGGCGTCAAGCACGAGATCGCCGCGGACCTCCTGGGCGCGGCCGTGATTGTCGGTGAGGAAGCTCGACGAGCGTTCCTCCAGCCACTTCACCGGTCGCTGCAACAGCCGCGCCGCGTGCAGCAGGCAGACATATTCCGGATAGCCGGCGTTCTTCATGCCGAACGAGCCGCCGACGTTGTAGGTCAATAGCCGGATTTTTTCACGCGGCACGTTCATCAATTTCGCGAGCGAGACGACGTTGCCGGCCACTCCTTGCGTCGGCAGATGCACGGTGAAGCGGCCGCTGGTCGCATCGTAAGCGGCGAGCCCGGCGCGCGGCTCCATCGGCACCACCGCGACGCGGCTGTTGACGATGTCGAGGGATGTGACGTGGGCGGCCTTGGCGAACGCCGCTTCCGTCGCGGCGTGATCGCCGAAGTGATAGTCGAGCGCGACGTTGTTGGGGATATGGTCGTAGAGCAGCGGCGCGCCGGGTTGCACCGCGTCCCCGGATTGCGTCACTGCCTCTAGCGGATCGATCTCGACGGCCACCGCCTCGGCGGCGTCGCGCGCCTGCGCCGCGGTTTCGGCGACCACGCAGGCGACCGGATCGCCGACGAACCGCACCTTGTCGGTGGCGAGCGCCATCCGGTCGGTCTGCAACAGCGGCGTGCCGTCGGCGTTCTTCATCGGCAGGCCGCAGCGGATCGGGTTGTAGCCCGCCGCCTCAAGGTCCTTGCCGGTCCAGACGCCGAGCACGCCGGGCATGGCGCGCGCCGCCTCGACATCGATCCCGCGGATCACGCCGTGGGCGTGGCTGCTGCGCACGAACCAGGCATGAACCTGTCCGGGCAGGTTGAAATCGTCGGTATAGCGCCCCTTGCCACGCACAAGGGTATCGTCCTCCTTGCGGCGCACCGGCTGGCCGATGGCGTGCTTTTGCAGCGCGATAGCATTGTCGCTGGCGAGGCCGGGGCGGGGTGTCCTGATATCCATGGAACCGATGATTTCGTCGCGTTCTGCGGCCTGTCAGGCAGGTCGTCGTCAGGAAATAACGCAAGGCAGGCGGGATCGGCAACGGCGGATCGGGCATGGAAGCTGCGCACCGTGGTTGCGCCGCCGCCGTACGCTGCTAAACTTTCCGTGAAACGGATATATCTGGCGGGCCGTCACCGGCCGCCGGGAGACAGGGTTGCATGAACAACGACGCCCGGCGCATCAACGGCGCGGAGCACAGCCGGCATGATCGCCGCGCGCCGGTCAATGGCGTCGCGTTCCGGCCGGGCACGGCTGCATCGGCCGGGCCGGGGGTCTACGCCGCGCTCGACCTCGGCACCAACAACTGCCGCTTGCTGATCGCCTGCCCGGAGGGCGAGAGCTTCCGCGTGATCGATTCGTTCTCACGGATCATCCGGCTCGGTGAGGGCGTCTCGGCCACGGGGCGCATCAGCGAGGCGGCGATCGGCCGCGCCATCTCGGCGCTCAGCGTCTGCCGCGACAAAATGCGCTATCGCAACGCCCGGCGGCTGCGGCTGATCGCCACCGAAGCCTGCCGCGCCGCCGCCAACGCCGAGGCGTTCCGCGACCGGGTGGCGAGCCAGACCGGGATCGCGCTCGAAGTCATCAACCGCGAGACGGAAGCCTCGTTGGCGGTGACCGGCTGCTCGCCGCTGGTGGACCCGGCGGGGCGCGGGGCGATCCTGTTCGACATCGGCGGCGGATCGAGCGAACTGGTGCGGATCGCGCGTGACGACACCGGGTCCGCGCCGCGCGTCGCGGCGTGGATGTCGATCCCGCTCGGCGTGGTGACGCTGGCGGAGCGCTTCGGCGGCAAGGATGTCAGCGCCGAGGTCTATGCGCGGATGGTGGCGGAAGTCGAAAAGCACGTCGCGCCGTTCGCTTTGAGGCACGGCGGCGACCTCGACACCATGCACCTGCTCGGCACCTCGGGAACCGTGACCACGCTCGCCGGCGTCCACCTCAGGCTGCCGCGCTACGACCGCCGCCGCGTCGACGGGCTCTGGATGGAGGACGGCGAGATCACCTCGGCGATTTCCACGCTGCTCGGCATGAGCTATCAGGAGCGCGCCGACAACAACTGCATCGGCATCGAGCGCGCCGATCTGGTGCTGGCCGGCTGCGCCATCCTCGACGCCATTCGCAACGCGTTTCCGTTGCCGCGCCTGCGAGTGGCGGATCGCGGCCTGCGCGAGGGCATGCTGGTGGAAATGATGCGCGAGGACGGCGCGATCGGCGCGGCCTGAGGCTTCGCGGCCGCATCCTTTCAGGATAAGCGTATCGTCATGGCGAAAGACTTAACCGGGCGGCTGCATGTCACCGTCAAGAGCGCGGGCAAGCGCAAGCTGTCGTCGAAGCTGTGGCTGGAGCGGCAGCTCAACGACCCTTACGTCGCGCAGGCGAAGCGCGACGGCTGGCGCTCGCGCGCCGCCTACAAGCTGATCGAGATCGACGACAAGTACCGGCTGCTCAAGCCGGGGCAGGTGGTGGTCGATCTCGGGGCCGCGCCCGGCGGCTGGAGCCAGGTCGCGGCGCGCCGGGTCGGCGCGGCGCAGGGCCGGGGTAAGGTGGTGGCGATCGATCTTCTGGAGATGCCGGAAATTCCCGGCGTCACTTTCGCGCAACTCGATTTCATGGACGACCGCGCGCCGGAGTTGCTGCGCGGGATGATCGGCGGTGGCGCGGACGTGGTGATGTCGGACATGGCGGCCAACACCACCGGCCACCGCAAGACCGATCAGTTGCGCATCGTCGGACTGGTGGAGGCGGCGGCCGCCTTCGCCGCCGAGGTGCTCAATCCCGGCGGGACTTTTCTCGCCAAGGTGTTCCAGAGCGGCGCGGACGCGGAGTTGCTGGCGCAGGTGAAGCGCGACTTCGCCACGGTGCGACATGTGAAACCGGCGGCGAGCCGTCAGGATTCGTCGGAGCGCTATCTGCTGGCAACGGGTTTCCGCGGCGGCGGGTAGCTCCTCAGAGTTTCACTCAAAATGATGCACGCATGATCGAACAGCCTCGGCGTCGTCCTCGCGCAGGCGAGGACCCATAACCCCTGGCGTTGGTTATTGTGTACAACTTCGCCCTGTGAAAGAGCCGAGCCGCTGCGGCGTATGGGTCCCCGCCTGCGCGGGGACGAGGTCTTTCGTGCTTGAAATCCGCGAACAAAACGAATTTCCGGTCAGGCGTTCAACCCAGCGTATTCTTGAAGACCCTGCCGTCCTTCATGATGACTTTGAAATTTGCCTCGGGATCGGCGATCAGCGCCAGGTTCTCCAGCGGATTGCCGTCGACCAGCAGCACGTCGGCGGCCGCGCCCGCCTCGATGAGGCCGAGCTTGGCGCGATAGGAATTGCGTTCGCCGGACATCGCGAGAAGCTCGCCGTTCGATGCCGTCGCCATCCGCAGCACATCGGCGTTATCGAACCAGCGCGACAGCTTGGTCAGTTGCTTGCCCTGGGTGGCGAGGCCCTTCGGGTTGAACAGGATGTCGGTGCCCCACGCCGTCTTCACCTTGTGTTTCCTGGTGAGTTCGTAAGCGCGGATCGTCCCCTTGGCGATCTCCTCCTGCTGCTGCCGCTGCACCGGGTTCGACTTCGGGTTGGAATCCTCGTCGGCGAGGAATGGTTGCAGGCTCCACCACGCATCCTTGTCGGCCATCATCTTCACCGCGTCCTCGTCGGCGAGCTGGCCGTGCTCGATACATCGTACGCCGTTCTGCAATGCGCGCTTGATCCCTTCCGGCGTATAGACATGCGAGCAGACATAAGTGCCCCAGTCCGATGCGGCATCGGCCGCCGCGCGGATTTCCTCGGCGGTGAACTGGTTGACGTGGATCGGGTCGTAGGCGGACGATACGCCGCCGCCGGTCATGATCTTGATCTGGCTGGCGCCGAGCAGAAGCTGTTCGCGCACGCGACGCAGCACCTGCGGCACGCCGTCGGCGATCGCGGAAATGCCCGCCGCTTCCGCGTGGCTGATGTCGTTGGCGGAGCCGCGCGGCACCTCGTAGCGCAGGCGGAAATCGCCGTGCCCGGAGGTCTGCGAGATCATCGCCCCCGAAGGGAAGATGCGGGGACCGGGCACCATTCCCTCGTCGATGGCGCGTTTCAGGGCGAAGGACGGGCCGCCGACGTCGCGGATGGTGGTGAAGCCGCGCATCAACGTGCGTTCCGCTTGCTGCGCCGCGACCAGATGAACGTAGGGAACGTCAGCGGTCAGCGCGACGATCTCCGGAATGCCGCACATCAGCGCGTGCCAGTGCGCATCGATCATGCCGGGCATCAGGGTGCGGCCGCCGCCGTCGATGACCTGCGCGCCGTCCGGCGGGCGCTCTCCCGATGCCGCGATCGCCTTGATCCGGTTGCCCTCGACGATCACGCTGCGCCCTGCGATCAGCGAACTCGCCTTGCCGTCGAAGATCTTGACGTTGGTGAACACCACCGGCCCCGCCGGCACGCGCGGCACGGCGGCCACCGCGCCTTTCGGCCACAGCGCCATCGCGCCGATCGCGCCCGCGCCGGTGAGAAACGACCGTCGTGAAAACCGGCGCTCGATCGCCGCGTTCAGTCGCGCGAAGGCGGGGCTATGACAGGAGCAGGTATAATGCGCTTCCGTGTCGTCGGTGACAGGTGTGCAAATCAGCATAAGACCCTCCAATTTCGTCGTCGTCATTGTCGCTGAGCGTGCTGCGAAAAGTCCAGGTGTCGCGGAGCCGCGCCTAAACCCCGCTTAGCACGATCACGGTCGGTGCTTTCGGCAGCGTGCCGGCGGAAATCGTGAAGAACGGATCGTTGCGGCGGTCGATGGCGAACTGGCCGCGCAAGCGGGCGATCAGATCGGTCAGCGGTGTGCCGAAACGGTGCATCGGCAGCACGATGGACGCGCGCAACCGCCGCACGATCTCCGACATGCCGTCAAGCGACATGGTATAGGTACCGTCGATCGGCACCATGACGATATCGAGCCGGCCGATCGCCGCGATATGGCTGTCGTCGAGCGGATGGTGCAGATGCCCGAGATGGCCGATGCACAGGCCCGCGACCTCGAAGATGAAGATCGAATTGCCGTTGGCGATCATCTCGGTGTCGGAGCCGTAGCCATACAGCGAGCGGCGGATATCGGTCGGCACGTTGCGGATGAAGACGTCGCCCACCGTCAGGGCGTGTTTGGCAGCCTCACCATTATCGCTCCAGCCGTGCAGTACGTATTTGATGCGCGGATCGGGATCGAGCGTGTAGTGGGTCGCGTGCGCCCGGTTCATGGTGACGACATCGGGCAGGCCGCCGGTGTCGTAGGTACCGGTGTAGTCGGTGGCGATGCGCACCCCGTCCGGCGTCTCGATCACGTAGGTCGCGTGTCCGGAGTAGCGGATGGTGACGTCCTCGGTTCGCGCAGCGGTGCGGATGCTGGCATAGACGACGCGCGGAAGCGTTTGCGCCATGGCGAGGCACTGGCTTGCGGCCGGCCGTTCGGCGGCATGGCCGGTCGCGGGGCCGAACGCGATCGTTACGAGGGCCGCGATCCACCACAGTCGCAACATGCCTGCGTCTCCGCGTCATCGGGTCGGCATCAAGCAAATCACGCGGCGCGGTGCGCCGCAATCGCCATTCGGCGCTCGTTGACGGATCAGCCGAGCTTCTGGTCGCGGGCGGTCGCGGTTTCCCGCGCCGCTTCTTCCTCCGCCTCGGCCTCGCGCGGCGCGGTGACGACGATCACCTGCCGGCCGGAGACCTGGTGGCCGGCGTCGGCTGGCATCCGCAGGAAGAACCAGCCCGACAGCGCCGCGAACACCGCGACGATCACGAAAGCCGGGCCGAACTGCTCGGCGGTGAGTTCGCCGGCATGGCGCAGCGTCATGGTGGCTTCCACCGAGAACGCGCCGATGGCGACGCCCGCCGATATCGCCAGTTGCTGCGCCACGCTGACCAGCGTGGTGGCCCGGCTCATCTTCTCGGGTTCGATATCGGCATAGGCCAGCGTGTTGAGCGCGGTGAACTGCAACGAGCGGAAGAAGCCGCCGACGATCAGGATGATGACGATCAGCAGCAGTGGCGTCTGGACAGTGAACAGCGCGCAGGCGGCAAGGAAGACGGCGCTGACCAGCGCGTTCACCGACATGATGTTGCGGAAGCCGAAGGCGCGGATGATGCGCGCCGCCAGGGTCTTCATGCCCATCGAGCCGACCGCCGAGGTGAACGTCACGAGGCCCGACTTGAACGGCGACAGCCCGAAGCCGAGCTGCATCAAGAGCGGCAGCAGGAACGGCAGCGCGCCGATGCCGAGCCGGAACAGGAATCCGCCCATCACGCTGGCATACATGGTCTGATGCCGCATCAAGGTGAAATCCAGCACCGGGCTGTCGGTGCGTCTGGCGTGGCGGACGTAGAGCACGGTGAACAGCAGGCCGCCGCCGATCAGCGCCGCCAGCGCCGGCCACGGCATCAGCCCGAGGCCCGCCACCGACAGGCCGAAGGCGAGACCGCCCAGTCCCAGCCCCGACAGCGCCATGCCGACGAGGTCGAAGCGATCGGGATTATCGCTGCGGATCGGATCGATGTAGCGCTGCGCCATGAAGATGCCGACGACGCCGATCGGGATGTTGATGAGGAAGATCCAGTGCCACGAGAAGTAAGTGGTGATGAAGCCGCCGAGCGGCGGGCCGATCACCGGGCCGATCAGCGCAGGCACCGTCACCCACGCCATGGCGTTGACCAGCGCGCTCTTGTCGATGGAGCGCAGCAGCACCAGCCGCCCCACCGGCGTCATCATCGCGCCGCCGAGGCCCTGCACCACGCGCGCGATCACGAAGTCGTTGATTGAGGACGATATCGCGCAGCCGATCGAGCCGACCATGAACACGGCGATCGCGATGCTGAACACCTTGCGCGCGCCGAAGCGGTCGGCGGTCCAGCCGCTCGCCGGGATGAACACCGCGAGCGACAGCAGATAAGAGGTGATAGCGAGTTTCAGCGTCAGCGGGCTGGTGCCGATGTCGGCGGCGATCGCCGGCAGCGAGGTGGCGATCACCGTCGAGTCCATGTTCTCCATGAACAGGGCGGTCGCCACGATCAGCGGGATCACGCGTTCCTTGGTCATTGCGCCTTGCGGGGATCAAAACGGGCGAGCGGGAGCCGGCCGTTTAGCACCCAACGCTGGCGGCGGCCATTGCACAAAGCGGAATACGTCCTAGATGCTGGTTGCGAAGGTGCGCCGCATGGTGCGGAGCTGGCCTGTCAGACGGAGTTCCGACGATGATCTACATCCTCGCCGCACTTCTGCCGCCCATCGGCCTGCTGTTCAACGGGCAGCCGTTCTCGGCCGTCTTCAACGTGCTGCTGCTGGTGGCGTGCCTGATTTTCGGGCTGGTTTTCCACGTCCTGCTGCTGGTCCCGTCGGCCCACGCCATCCTCGCCGTCTACATGAAGCGGGAGGACCGCCGCCACCGCGAGGTGGTGGAGGCGATCCGCCGCTACGGGCCGCCGCCGGGCTATCCTCGCTGACCGCAGAGAAGCAGTCGGAAGGCGGGATAAGCCGCCCTGCATTGCGGCAAAAGCCTTTGAAACGCTGGCCTGTCGTGCTATCGACCAGCGCCAATCCCCCGTAATGGGTTCCGATTCGACGGCGACGCAATTCCGGCGTCACCGAACGGGCGTTCATTCCGGGCATGTCGGGCGGCACGGGGCCGTTCGAACCTTATTTGAAGCGTTTTCGTCCCGCGAGCCGGTATCCGTTTCGCTCGAAAACGCTCTGCGGAGTTGGCGATGGCGGGTATGCAGGGACGGTTGCAAGGGTCTGACCGGTTTCAGGAGGGTTATACCTTCGACGATGTGCTGCTGAAGCCCGGCCTCTCCGACATCCTGCCATCCGAAGCCGACGTCCGCTCCCGCGTCACCAAGTCGATTTCCGTCAATATCCCGATCCTCGCCTCCGCAATGGATACCGTCACCGAGGCGAAGATGGCGATCGCCATGGCGCAGGCCGGCGGCATCGGCGTCATTCACCGCAACTTCGATCCGGAAGGGCAGGCCGCACAGGTGCGGCAGGTCAAGAAGTACGAATCCGGCATGGTGGTGAACCCGCTCACCATCGGCCCCGACGCGCAACTGGCCGATGCGCTGCTGTTGATGAAGGACCACGGCTTCTCCGGCATCCCGGTGGTCACCGGCGGCGGCCACGGCATGCCCGGCAAACTGGTCGGCATCCTCACCAACCGCGACGTGCGCTTCGCCACCGATCCGCAGCAGAAAGTCTCCGAACTGATGACCCACGAGAACCTGGTGACGGTTCGCGAGGGCGTCAGCCAGGAGGAAGCCAAGCGGATGCTGCACAAGCACCGCATCGAGAAGCTTTTGGTGGTGGACGACCAGTATCGCTGCGTCGGTCTCATCACCGTCAAGGACATGGAGAAAGCGGTCACCCATCCACTCGCCTGCAAGGACGCGCAGGGGCGTCTGCGGGTGGCGGCGGCGACCACGGTGGGCGAGGGCGGCTATGAGCGCACCGAACGGCTGATCGACGCCGGCGTCGATCTGGTCGTGGTCGATACCGCGCACGGCCATTCCTCGCGGGTGCTGGAGGCGGTCAACCGCATCAAGAAGCGCTCCAACGCGGTGCAGGTGATCGCCGGTAACATCGCCACCACCGAGGGCGCGCAGGCGCTGATCGATGCCGGCGCCGACTGCATCAAGGTCGGCATCGGGCCGGGCTCGATCTGCACCACCCGCATCGTCGCCGGCGTCGGCGTCCCGCAGCTCACCGCGATCATGGATGCCTGCCAGGCGGCGCGGAAGGCCGACATTCCGGTGATCGCCGACGGCGGCATCAAGTTCTCCGGCGATCTCGCCAAGGCGATCGCGGCCGGCGCGGACGTGGTGATGGTGGGCTCGCTGCTCGCCGGCACCGACGAGACGCCGGGCGAGGTGTTTTTGTGGCAGGGCCGCTCCTACAAGGCGTATCGCGGCATGGGCTCGGTCGGCGCGATGGCGCGCGGCTCGGCCGACCGCTACTTCCAGCAGGACATCAAGGATACGCTGAAGCTGGTGCCCGAGGGCATTGAGGGGCAGGTGGCCTACAAGGGGCCGGTCGCCAATGTCATGCACCAGATGGCCGGAGGATTGCGCGCGGCGATGGGTTACGTCGGGGCCAAGACCATCCCCGAGTTTCACGACAAGGCGAAGTTCGTCCGCATCACCAGCGCGGGCCTGCGCGAAAGCCACGTCCACGACGTCACCATCACCCGCGAGAGCCCGAATTATCCGGGCGGGGTGTGACGACGGTTGTCGTCACACATGAAAACAGCGCCATAACGCTCTGTTCTGACGAAATATTCCTTATGGACATTCCGGTTTCCCCTTGGGCGTGAAACGCGGTAGGATTATCAGGCGGGACACCGTCGTTCCGTGTCAGAATTGGAATCGCGGTTATCATGTACGAATGGACGGACGAACGGCTCGAAGCTCTCTCCACGCCTGAGTTGAAGAACCTGCTCGGCAATGCGGAGCGCAGATCCGCCGACGATCTGGCCGCCAAATGCAAGGCGGTGCTGGAGGCGCGCAACGCGCTGAAGCCGAGCCGCACCGCCAAGCCGCGCACCGAACTCAAGGAGTTCGAGCATACCGTCTCGGAGCAACTGGCCGCGGTCGGCAAGGAGGTGGCGGCGAAATACGACCTCTCCGAGGAGACGGCCAAGGCGCGCTCGGCCGACGTCAAGGGATTCCGCGCCCACAAGCTGCTCGACTCCAAGGGCTCCGCCAAGCTCGGCGGGATGCAGCGCGACGGCTCGGTGGCGATCGAGCGCTATATCTCCTATCGGCGCGGCAACGATACCGTCTATCTCGGCGTGTTTCTGCTGAAGGACGCCCCGCTCGCCGATCACGAGTTTCACGTGCTGGCGCCGGCCGCGCTGCTGACGGACGCCAAACCCGTCGCCGACATCCGCCCGAGCGCGACCGAAAAGCAGAAGCAGCCGGCCGACAGCGGCCTTGCCTTCAAGGATCTCGCTTCCGCCGCCGCCGCGTTCGACGCGGCGCTGGCCCGCGTCACCGCGTAGAGCATGATCCCGAAAAGTGGGAACCGGTTTTCGGACAAGATCATGCTCAAAGATAAACGACGGGTCTGATCCAACGCAGTTGGATCAGACCTAGACTGCGGCGCGGTTGCCGCGCCCCACCATCCTTCATCATCAATCGAAAAATCAGGTTGAGGAAACCCCGATGACCCAAACCGCCAAGCGCATCGTTCTCGCATCCCGTCCCGTCGGAGAGCCGCAGGCGTCCAACTTCCGGCTGGAGGATTACGACATCCCGACGCCGGGCGCGGGGGAGGTGCTGCTGCGCACCATCTGGCTGTCGCTCGATCCCTACATGCGCGGACGCATGGACGACGGCCCGTCCTATTCCGCGCCGGTGCCGGTCGACGGCGTGATGGAAGGCGGCACGGTCTGCGAGGTCATGGCCTCCAACAACCCCGGCTTTGCCAAGGGCGATATCGTGCTCGCCCATGGCGGCTGGCAGCAATACACGCTGTCGGACGGCAAGGGCCTGCGCAAGGTCGATCCCGCTATTGCGCCGATCTCGACGGCGGTGGGCATTCTCGGGATGCCGGGCATGACGGCCTATACCGGACTACTCGCCATCGGCAATCCGCAGCCCGGCGAAACCGTGGTGGTCGCGGCCGCCTCCGGCGCGGTCGGCTCGGCGGTCGGCCAGATCGCCAGGATCAAGGGCGCGCGCGCCATCGGCATCGCCGGCGGCAAGGAGAAGTGCGCCTATGTCAAGAACGAACTTGGCTTCGACGAGTGTCTCGACCATCGCGATCCCGACCTGCGGGCGCGGGTGAAGGAAGCCTGCCCCAAGGGCATCGACGTCTATTTCGAGAACGTCGGCGGCAAGGTGTTCGACGCGGTGCTGCCGCGCTTCAACAACTTCGCGCGCATTCCGGTGTGCGGGCTGATCGCCGGCTACAGCACCATTTTCAGCAAGGATACCCCGCCGCCGCCATGGGCCAACACCATCATGCGCCAGATTCTCGTCAAGCGCCTGAACTTCCGCGGCTTCATCGTGCGCGACTTCGCCGCGATGTATCCGGATTTCATCCGCGACATGTCGCAATGGGTGCGCGAGGGCAAGGTCAAGTACAAGGAGTTCGTCACCGAGGGACTGGAGAGTGCGCCCGCCGCCTTCATGGGCCTGCTCAAGGGCGCGAACTTCGGCAAGCAGCTCGTGCGCGTCGGCCCCGATAAGGCGTAGCCGGGACGACCACGCGCCAAGGCAGTTGAACGGAGACCAACGATGTCCGTCCAGATGGTATTGCTGCCGGTGTTCGTGCTCGTGGGCCTGACCTTCGCGCTGCTCTTGATGATGGCGGCGGTGCGAACCCGGTCGCTGACCTCGGGCGAGGTGACGTTCAAGGACGTCGCGCTCGGTCGCAACTGGCCGGATCGCGCCACGCAGATCGGCAACTGCTTCAACAACCAGTTCCAGTTGCCGCTGCTGTTCTATGTGCTGGTCGCCATCGCGTTGCCGTTGCGTCGCGCCGATCTGGTGTTCGTGCTGCTGTCGTGGGTGTTCGTCGTCGTCCGCTTCGCCCACGCCGGCATCTTCGTCACCAGCAATGACGTGCGGCAGCGTTCGCTGGTCTGGTTCGCCGGCGTCCTTGTGCTGATGGCGATGTGGCTGTACTTCGCGCTGCGCCTTTTGCTGCTGATCTAGCGGCGCGTCCATCGAGGATTATCATGACACCGGGCGCAAGGCTCGCCGCAGCCATTGAAGTCATTTCCGCCATCGATACGCAGCGCGTTCCGGCGGCCAAGGCGCTGAAGGAATGGGGCACCGCGCACCGCTTCGCCGGCTCCGGCGACCGCGCCGCCATCGCCGGGCTGGTGTTCGACGTACTGCGCCGCAAGGCGTCCAGCGCCTGGATCATGGACGACGACACGCCGCGTGCGCGGGTGTTCGGCATGATGAAGCTGGAGCGCGGTGTCGGCGTCGAGGCGCTGGCGGCGCTGTGCGACGGCTCGCGCTTCGCTCCCGATACGCTAACGCCGGCCG
>JBASBO010000340.1:0-3273 GCA_049651165.1 Xanthobacteraceae bacterium
TCCGTGACCGCGATGGTCGCGGACGGCTTCACACGGTCAAGCGCGGCGGACAGGAACGGCATCATTGTCTCCATCAGGGCAAGCGAAGGCCGGCTCACAGGCCGGGATTCGCGGGTTTTGGCTAAAAGTGCGCTGCACACTAAGACCGCGCCGGCCGAGGCGCAAGGCGATCCCACGCTCTATTTCCTCACAAAAGGCTCGCACGCATCACGAAAGATTAAACGGCGGCATCTACGGTGCGGGGCCCTCCCCGAACGAGACCTGTCCGCGAATGCGTTCCTTCCGGCACCGATTGAAATCAGGCGACTGGCTGACGCTGGAGCGCATCCGCGCCTACAGCCTCATCATGCTTGCGATCGGCGTTGCCGGCATCGCCATCTGGATCGGCCTGTCGAAGTGCGGCGTCGATCACAACGGCAAGCCGGTCGGAACCGATTTCTCCAGCTTCTACGCCGCCGGGTCGCTGGCGCTGGAGGGCAACGCGGCCGCCGCCTACGACTTCGCTCTCCACCACGCCCGGGAGCGGCAAATATTCGGCGCGGCTACGCCCTATTACGCCTGGCTCTATCCACCGATCTTCTTCCTGATCGCCGCCCCGCTGGCGTGGCTGCCCTACCCGGCGGCGTTCGCGGTCTGGCAATTCGGCACGCTTGCGCTTTACCTCGCGGTGATCGGCGCGATCCTGCGCGGCGCGCGCGCCGATCCGGCCGTGCGGCGCAACTGGCTTCTGGTCGCGCTCGCCTTTCCGGCCGTGCTTGTCAACTTCGGCCACGGCCAGAACGGATTTCTCAGCGCCGCGCTGTTCGGGGCCGCGCTGTTGGCTTTGCCGAGACGCGCGGTGCTGGCCGGCGTCCTGTTCGCGGCGCTCGCCTACAAACCGCAATTCGGCATCGCGATTCCATTCGCGCTGCTCGCGGCGGGCCGGTGGCGAACCATCGGCGCAGCATGTCTCACGCTTGCAGTGCTGATCGCCGCCACCATGCTGCTGTTCGGCGTCGAGTCATGGAGCGCATTCCTGGCCTCCGCCGGCGTCTCGCGCAAAATCCTGCTTGAAAGCGGCGCCGTCGGCTTCGAGAAACTGCAAAGCGCATTCGCCATGGTGCGTTTGTGGGGCGGCGACGTGACGCTCGCCTATGCGGTGCAGGCGGTCGTTTCCTGCGCGGTCGTGGCCGGCATCGTCTGGTGCTGGCGCGCCGGCTGCGACGAATCCCACAAGGCCACGTTGCTGGTGACCGGCACCCTGCTCGCCTCGCCTCACATTCTCGACTACGATCTTGTCGTCCTCGCGCTTCCGATCGCATTCCTTGCGAGCTACGGACTCCGCTCGGGCTTCCGCCCGTTCCAGATATCGTTGCTTGCCGCGCTCTGGATCGTGCCGCTTCTGGCCCGCCAGACTGCCGGCTTTCTTGGCTTGCCCACGGGCTTTCCCGTCATCGCCACGTTCTACGTGACGATCCTCGCTCAAGTCCGGAAGGACGCCACGAGCGCGAGACGCCCGGACGTCGCGAAGACGTGATCCGGATACGGCCTCAGACGGCGCAAAAAAATCCTGCGCCGCAAGGACGATTCGACGGAACGCTTCCAACAATTCCTCACCGGCGGACTTGCGGGCCCGGCGCACGCACCTCATTGTGTGGGCCGGGCATCCCGACAGGACTCTTACAAGCCCTTTGCGGCCGTCCGCCGCCAACGAGACGAACGACGCGAATGTACAAGCTCTATTCGATGCAGCGCTCCGGCAACAGCTACAAGGTGCGGCTGGCGCTGGCGTTCCTCGGAACGCCCTATCGCACCGTCGAGATCGACATCCTGCAAGGCGAAAGCCGCACGCCCGAGTTCCTCGCCAAGAACCCGAGCGGTCAGGTGCCGCTGCTGGAAGTCGAGGACGGCCGCTACATCGCCGAGTCCAACGCCATCCTGTGGTATCTCGCCGTCGATACGCCGCTGACGCCGTCGTCGCGCCTCGGCCGCGCCGAAGCGCTGCAATGGATGTTCTTCGAGCAGCACGCGCTCGAACCCAATATCGGTGCCGCCTATTTCTGGCTGGCGCTGGTGCGGGGCGGCCGCGACCTCCAGACCCACGCGCTGGAGGACTGGATGGAGCGCGGCTACGCCGCCTTGCAGGTGATGGAAAATCACCTCCGGTCGCACGATTACTTCGCCGCCGGCCAACTGACCATCGCCGATATCGCGCTCTACGGCTACACCCACGTCGCCGACCGCTGCGACTTCGACCTCGGCGCGTTCCCGGCGATCCGCGACTGGCTCAGGCGCGTCGAGCGCAGCGAAGGCTTCGTCACCATGGACTGGCGGCCCGATCCGGCCGAGCAGGCTGTCGGGGCGTAAGCGCGGGCGGTCATGAGCGGAGGATAGCGGGCAAAATCCACAATCCCGCCGCGATTTCGCCAAGGTCGGCGCGAAATCCGCCCAAATCCTGCCGTCCGGTTCCGACAAATTCCGTCTCGTGGGTGATTCGCCCGCGAGACAAGGGACTTACCATGTCACGGTTGCGCGGCGTCGGACCTGGATTCGCCAAGGATCCCGCTCCGGTCGCATCGTCAGGACTGATCCACGCCGTCGCCGCCTCGCTGGTGATCGCGCTCTCGGTGTGCCTGATGATGACCTTCACGCTGCTGGCGGCCAACCCGCTGCTGCCGCTGCCGGCCTGATCCTTCGCACCCACCGCGATGCGCCGCCCGGATAACGCCGGGCCGCCATGCCCCGCGCGCCTTGCGGCGACGGCGGCCGGGCGGCACAATTGCCGCTGCTCCACATTCCCGCAACAGGATCGTGTTCATGGAAATTCGCAATCTCGGCGGCTCCGGCCTGCGCGTCTCGGCGGTCGGGCTCGGCTGCAACAATTTCGGCCAGCGCACCGATCCGGAAACCTCGCGCAAGGTGATCCACAAGGCGATCGATCTCGGCGTCACGCTGTTCGACACCGCCGACATCTATGCCGGGCGCGGCGGCTCCGAGACCGTGCTCGGCGAGGTGCTCGGCCCGCGCCGCAAGGACATCGTGCTGGCGACCAAGTTCTCCAAAGCGATGAGCGACGACGGCAGCAGGCAGGGCGCGTCGCGGCGCTACATCATGGCGGCGGTCGAGGACAGTTTGCGGCGGCTGAAAACCGATTACATCGATCTCTATCAGCAGCACGACTATGATCCGCTGACGCCGATCGAGGAAACCTTGCGCGCGCTCGACGATCTGGTGCGGCAGGGCAAGGTCCGCTACATCGGCAATTCCAACTTCCCGGCATGGCGCGTCGCTGAA
>JBASBO010000341.1:0-13950 GCA_049651165.1 Xanthobacteraceae bacterium
CCGGGCAACAGCCGCGCCTGGGCGTTCTTGTCGCCGCTGGCGGCGAGCAGGCCGGCGGCCAGCACGCCGCTCGACAACAGCGGCGAGCACAGCAGCGCCGCGCCGGTCCGCTCCATCACCAGTTCGAGTTCGACGGGACCGAGGCCGGTCCCGCCATATTCGCTATCGATCACCAGACCGGTGATGCCGAGTTCGACGAGTTGCGCCCACAGCGCCGGATCGTAGCCGGCGGGCGTCTCCATCGTCGCGCGCACGGCGGACTCCGAGCTTCCATCCTCCATCAACCGGCGCACCGCGTCGCAGATCGCCGTTCTTTCCTCGATGGTCGACGTCATACAAGGCTCCTTTCCGTGCGTCTGATGGTCAGGATGCGCCGAACTGTTTGCGCAGTTCGGTTTTCAGGACCTTGCCGGTCGCCCCGCGCGGCAGTTCGTTGAGGACTTCCAGCCGTCGCGGCAGTTTGTAGCGCGCCAGCGACGCGCCGGCGAAATCGCGCAACTGGTCGATGTCGAGGCTGGAGCCCGGCTTGAGCGCGACGATCGCCGCCACCGACTCGCCCCATTTTTCGTCCGGTATCCCGATCACCGCGATATCGGCGATCGACGGATGCTTGAACAGCGCGCTCTCGACCTCGGCCGGATAGACGTTCTCGCCGCCCGAGATGATCATGTCCTTGACGCGATCGCAGATGTAGAGAAAACCCTCGGCGTCGGTGTAGGCGACGTCGCCGGTCTTGAACCAGCCGTCGGCGTCGATGGCTTCCGCGGTAGCCTCCGGGCGATTCCAGTATCCCGCCATGATGTTGGGGCCGCGAACCTGAACCTCGCCGCGCGCCTCGGGTTCGGTCAGCACCGCGCCTGAGGTATCGACCAGCCGAATCTCGGTGAACAGGGGCGTGCGCCCCGACGAACCGATCTTCGACGCGGCGTATTCGGGGCTGAGGAACGTCACCATCGGTGCGGTTTCGGTGAGGCCGTAGCCCTGTTGAACCGCGATGCCGCGCTGTTCGTAGGTTTGCAGCAACGGCAGCGGGCAGGGCGCGCCGCCGCAGATCAGCATCCGCACCGACGAGAGATCGGTCTTGGCGAAGTCCGGATGCTGGGCCATGAACTGAAACATGGCGGGGACGCCGAACATCGTGGTCACGCGGTGCTCCGCGATCGCCATCAGCGCCGCGCCCGGATCGAAACCGCGCTGGATGACCAGTTCGCCACCCTTCTGCAACGTCACCAGCGTGGTGACGTTGAGACCGCCGATGTGGAAGAATGGCGCGGCGCACAGCGTCACGTCGTCCTGCATCACGTCGAAGTTGAAGACCGCGTTGGTGTTGTTCCACCACAGATTGCCGTGGGTCAGCGTCGCGCCCTTGGGCTTGCCGGTGGTGCCGGAGGTGTACATGATGATGACCGGATCGTCGGGCTTGACGCGCACGCAGGCGTCGATCGGCGGCTCCGTGCCGGTCAGCGGCAGCCATCCCTCCGCCGGGTGGGTGCAGAAGAAGCGTGCGACGCTGGTCAGTTCGCTGCGAACGCTTTCGATCACCGGCCGATGATGGGCATCGACGATCAGCGTGTGAGCGCCGCAGTCGTTGATAATCATCGAGAGTTCGGGGCCGGTGAGGCGGAAATTCAGCGGCACGAAGATGGCGCCGATTCGTGCGGCGGCGAACAGCGCGATCAGGAATTCGGGCTGGTTGAAGCCGAGGAACGCGACCCGCACGCCGGGCTCGACGCCGTGGGCGCACAACCGCCCCGCCAGCGTGTCGATGTCCTTCAGCAGATCGCCGTAAGTCCAGCTCTTGCCCTCGAACGACAGGGCCTTGCGTTCCGGCGCGCCGAGCGCGCGCTGGCCCATCCAGTTTCCCAGTCCAATATCCGGCTCCATGGCTTCCCCCTTTTTTGGTTCGTTGCGACGAATGATCCCGATCAGCGGGCGCGCGTCTTGCGTGTTCGCGTCGTTGCGCGGTGCGTTCATGCCTCCGCGGATGGCTTTTGCATAACACAAGTGCATGGTGCTTGCTTCATGCCGATCGCCTTTCCAGCCAGCGGTCGAGCCGCCCGCCCGTATGCGTCAGCGCATCGGCTCCGGCGACCAGACCGGCGTAGCTGCCCGGTATGACGATCCGGTCCTTGTTGCGCAGGCCGCCGCTTCTTGTGCGCCGCGGCCGGTTGGTCGCGGGTTACCGCTTCGCCGACGAACGGAGGAAACAGACGCTGAAACAGCTTCGCCTCGACGTCGAGGCGATTCGCACGACGCGTCGCTCTCGCCCGTGGCGCGACCAAGACGGGTCAATCCGACGCGGCCTGAATTATCGCAAGTCCAATGACGTAGACTTTCGTCGCATTGTTTTGTGCGGCGCGTCAGTCGCCCCGCGTGCGGGCCTGCGCCTGCCTTCCGCCAATCGGCATGCTCACACAATTGTTTCCACCCGGTTCTCCGCCTCGATTCCGCGCTTGCGGATCTCCAATCGGCCGGGATTTGCCTTGCCTGCCAAGGCGATGCTACCGGGTCATGCCGACTTGTGCTGAGGCGCGGCTATGCGTGACGGGAGCGGTTTGCTGTCGCGGGGTGCTGGAAAATTTTTCGGGAGCAAGCTAGATGGTCGTGTTCCAACAAAAAACCTTCCAAGGGAGAACCAAGAATGATCCGACTATCGTCCCGCCTGGCCGCCATTTCGGCGGCCGCGTTGCTGCTCTCTGCCGGCAGCGCAATGGCCCAGAAAAAATACGATACCGGCGCCAGTGACACCGAAATCAAGATCGGCAACGTCAACGCCTATAGCGGTCCGGCTTCCGCCTACAGTGTCATTGCCAAAACCCAGGACGCCTACTTCAAGATGGTGAACGAGAACGGCGGCATCAAAGGCCGCAAGATCAACTTCATCAGCTACGATGACGGCTACAGCCCGCCCAAGACGGTCGAGCAGACCCGCAAGCTGGTGGAAAGCGACGAGGTGCTGTTCATCTTCAACGCGCTCGGCACACCGACCCAGACCGCCGTGCAGAAGTACATGAATGCCAAGAAAGTCCCGCAGCTTTTCCTCGCCACCGGCTCCAGCAAATGGGATGACGCCAAGAACTTCCCGTGGACCATGGGCTTCCAGCCGAGCTATCGCTCGGAGGCGCGGGTGTTCGCCAAATACATTCTCGCCAACAAGCCCGACGCCAAGGTCGGCATCCTCTACGCCAACGACGACTTCGGTAAGGATTATCTGCTCGGCCTGAAGGACGTCTTCGGCGACAAGTCGTCGAAGCTCATCATCGCCGAGGAGAGCTACGAGAACAGCGAGCCGACCATCGACGCCCACATCGTCAAGCTGAAGAACTCCGGCGCGGACGTGTTCGTCAACATCACGACGCCGAAGTTCGCCGCGCAGGCGATCAAGAAGGCTCATGAAATCCAGTGGAAGCCGCTGCACCTGCTCACCGACGTCAGCCTGTCGATCGGCGCGGTGATGAAGCCTGCCGGGTTCGATGCGTCGGAGGGCGTGCTGTCGGCCGGCTACCTGAAGGACGCCGCCGACCCGCAGTGGAAGGACGATGCGGGCATGAAGAAATTCATGGCCTTTATCGACAAGTACATGCCGGGTGCCAACGTCTCCGACAGCAACACGGTCTATGGTTACACCTCGGCGCAGACCATGGTGCATGTGCTGGAACAGTGCGGTGACGATCTGACCCGCGCCAACATCATGAAGCAAGCCGCCAGCATCAAGGGATTCGTTCCCGATACGACAATCCCCGGCATTCACGTCAAGACCAGCGCGACCGACTTCGCGCCGATCGAGCAGCTCAAGATGATGAAGTTCACCAACGGCAAGTGGGACTTGTTCGGCGACGTCATCAGCGCCGAAACCGACCGCTGATCGCGGCGATCCGGATCGACAAGGCGGGCGGCGTCAGGCATGGCGCCGCCCGTTGCTTTTTCGGACAGGGTTACGCCGGCGCGCCGATCGCGACCTTGAGGGTGCCGACGCCGTCGATGCCGCATTCGATCCGGTCGCCGGGCACCAGTGCGCCGACCCCGGCCGGCGTCCCGGTCAGGATAATGTCGCCGGCATCGAGCGCGACCTGTTCGGACAGTTTCGCGATGATCTCCGGCACGCTCCAGATCAGTTCGGTGAGATTGCCGTTCTGCTTCTCGACGCCGTTGACCTTGAGCCAGATCCGGCCCGTGGCCGGATGGCCGATTTTGGCAACGGGTTGCAGCGCGCCGCAGGGGGCCGAGCCGTCGAACGACTTGCCGATCTCCCACGGCCGCTCTTTCTTCTTCGCCGCGCCTTGCAGGTCGCGGCGGGTCAGGTCGATGCCGACGGCGTAGCCGTAAACGTGATCGAGCGCGCTGGCGGCGGCAATGTCGCGGCCGCCGCTTTTCAGCGCCACCACGAGTTCGACCTCGTGATGCAGATCCTTCGTCAGCGGCGGGTAGGGGATGGTCGCGCCGTCGGCAACCACCATGTCGGCATGCTTGGCGAAGAAGAACGGCGGCGCGCGCTCGTCGTTGCCCATCTCGCGGATGTGTTCGAGATAGTTGCGGCCGACGCACCAGATGCGGCGCACCGGAAAGGCTCGGCTTTCGCCGGCGACGGCGATGGCGGCCTGCGGCGGAGGCGGAATCACGAAGGACGCGGACGTGCTCATGGATGGTTCCGAGAAACGGAGGCAGGAAAGCGATGGAAGATCGGCCGCAGCTTAGGCCGATGTCGCGACCGCCGCCAGCGGCGACGTCTCGCGATGTTGCAGGCGGAAGAACGAGGCATAGCGGCCGCCCTGCCGCAGCAGGTCGTCATGGCGGCCGCGCTCGACGATCTCGCCGCCCTCGACCACGAGAATCGCGTCCGAGTTCATGATGGTGTGCAGGCGGTGGGCGATGACGATGGTGGTGCGGCCCTGGCACAGGTGGGTGATGGCCTCCTGCACCTGCTTTTCCGATTCCGAATCGAGCGCGGCGGTAGCCTCGTCGAGCAGGATGATCGGCGCGTTCTTCACCAGCGCGCGGGCGATGGCGATGCGCTGGCGCTGGCCGCCGGAGAGTTGCGTGCCGTGCTCGCCGACCGGGGTGTCGTAGCCGTTGGGGAAAGCCATGATGAAGTCATGGGCGCAGGCCGCCCGCGCCGCGGCGACGATCTCGTCGTCGGTTGAGCCCGGCCGGCCGAAGGCGATGTTGTCGCGGATAGAGGCGCGGAACAGGTAGACGTCCTGCCCGACATAAGCGGTCTGCCGGCGCAGCGAGCGGCGCGACACGCCGGCGATGTTCTGGCCATCGATCACGATGTCGCCGGCGTCGATCTCGTAGAGCCGCAGCAGCAGCGCCAGGACGGTGGACTTACCGCCGCCGGAGGGGCCGACCAGCGCGGTCACCTTGCCGGGCTCGGCGACGAAGCTCATGCGGCTCAGCACCGGCTCGCCCGGCCGGTAGGCGAAGCTCACCTCGCGCAGTTCGACCCGCGCGTCGGAGAGGCGCAGCGCCGGCTTGTCGCTGTCGTCGGGCTCGCTGGCCGGGCTGTCGATGATCTCGATCAGCTTGCGCGCGCCGATCAGGCTGGAGTTGAGGTCGATGTTGAGGCGCGCCAGCCGTTTGGCCGGCTCGTAGGCCAGCAGGAACGCGGTGAGGAACGAGAAGAACTGCCCCGGCGTCGCGCCCATCGCCACCACGCGATAGCCCCCGTACATCAGCCCGCCGGCGATGGCGAAACCGCCCAGCGTTTCCATCAGCGGGCTGGAGCGGTTGGAGATGCGCGCCATCTTGTTGGAGTCGCGCTCAACGGCGTCGATGCTGACGCCGATGCGTTCGCGCATGGTGTCCTCTAAGGTGAACGCCTTGACGGTGCGGATGCCTTGCAGCGATTCCTGCATCGTCTCCATGATATCGGCGGTGCCATGGAACTGGCTGTGCGCCAGCCCTTTGATGCGCTTCACCAGCTTGCGCAGCACGATCATCGCCGGCGGCGCTACCAGCGCGCCGAGCAGCGACATATAAGGGTCCTGCATCACCATCACGGCGACGAGGGCGATCAGCGACAGCAAATCGCGGCCCACCGCGTTGATCAGCAGGCTGAGCACCTGGCTCACCGAGGTCGCGCCGGCGGTCAGCCGCGCCAGAAATTCCGACGAATGGCGCTGCGAGAAAAAGCCGATGCTCTCGCTCATCAGCTTGGCGAACAGCCGGCGCTGGTTGTTGGCGAGGATGGCGTTGCTGATCTGCGACAGGATCACCGCGTGGCCGTAGGTCGCAGCGCCCTTGATGATGAAGATGGCGAGCACCACCAGCGACAGCATGAAGATGCCGCGCACGTTGCGATCGACGTAAGCCTGATTGATGACCTCGCCGAGCAGATAGGCCGCGCTCGCGGTCGCCGCCGCCGCGATCGCCATCAGGATGAAGGCCACGAGGTAGCGCCGCCAGTAGGCCGACGCCTGCTCGCTGACGAGGCGGCGGATCAGGATGGCCGCCCCGTAGGGGTCGTCGGTGATCTTGCGTGGGGCGTCGGTCATCCGCGTTCCAGGGAGCGGCGCGACGGGTGGTCGCGCGCGGTCCGGGTTACCTGCGAAACGTCCGCCTCAATTGCCCGCTATGCGCGGCTTTTTCAAGCCGAAAACGCGACTTCGCCAATGGTCTAGCTGGACAGTGCGGCGACCGCGGCCGCGGTGTGCAGACTCGCTCTAAAGTGGCGGTCGCGACGCGCAAATTCGCTATGATCCGGGCGGCGAAACGTGCTTATGGTGCTTAAACCCTCCCTCAAGTTCCCGATAGCGTGGGTCCGCCGCCGCCGATGGAATCCTTCCTGTTCGTCAAGACCTCGTCGCTCGGCGACGTCGTCCACCAGATGCCGGCGGTGACGGAAGCGCGGCGGCGCTGGCCGGCGGCACATATCGGCTGGGTAGTGGAGGAAGCGTTCGCGCCGCTGGCGCGGCTGCATCCCGGCGTCAACGAGGTGATCGTGGTGGCGACGCGGCGCTGGCGCGCCCGGCCGCTCTCGCCATCGACCTGGCGCGAGGTCGCCGCGTTCCGGCACGCGTTGCGTGCGCGGGCTTACGATCGCGTGGTCGATACCCAGGGGCTGTTGCGCTCGGCGCTGATCGCGGCGCAGGTGCGCGGCGAGCGCCACGGCTATGATCGCGCCAGTATCCGCGAGCCGGCGGCGGCGTGGTTCTACGACGTCCGCCACGCGGTGGCGAAGGGCCAGCACGCGGTGCTGCGCAATCGCGCGCTGAGCGGACTGGCGCTGGATTTCACCCCGGCGGACGCCATCGATTACGGCCTGCCACGCCGCGCCGAGTCATCCGCCGCGCCTTACGCGGTGCTGCTGCATGGCACCTCGCGCGTGCGCAAGGAGTGGCGCGAGTCGGACTGGATCGGGCTCGGGCAGGCGCTGCGGCGGCAGGGGCTGGGCGTGTTGCTGCCGTGGGGCACCGAGGCCGAGCGCGTGCGCAGCGAGCGCCTCGCGGCGGCGATCAAGGGCGCGGAGGTGTTGCCGCGCCGTCCGCTCGGGGAAACCGCACAGGTGATCGCGGATGCCGCGCTAGTGGTCGGCGTCGATACCGGGCTGCTGCATCTCGCCGCCGCCTATGCGGTGCCGCTGATCGGCGTTTTCATCGCCACCGATCCGAAACTTACCGGGCCGCTCGGTCCGGGACCGATCGAAATCATCGGCGGGCCGGGCGACTATCCCGGCTTCGCCCGCGCGGCCGCGGCGGCGGAACAGCTATTGGCTGCGCACTGACGCCGATTACCTCTGCAACAGCAGTCCCAGTTCGAGTTCGCGGAAGGCGAAATAGGCGTCGCGGATCCATTGATGCAGTTCGCTCGACGGATCGGTCCTGCCGCGCAGGAAGCCGGTGAACGAGAACGAGGTGCGGTCGATATAGGTGTTGAGGAAGGGCGGTAGCGCCGGCAGGTTCAGCCGCCGTCCCCGGCTGAACAGCGCTGGCAGTTCGCCGCGCAGCACGTATTCGTTGTCGATCACGACCAGCGATCGCGGCGGCACCAGCGTTTGCAGCGTGACGAAGCTGCGCGCCGAGACGCGGTCGCTGTCGGCGACGAACAGCACCATCGGCGCGATGCCGCGCCGCGCCGCCTCCTTGAAGAAGCCGATCTCGCCGACCATGGTGAAGAATTCGTCGAAGGCGTGAAAGCCGAGGTCGATCACCTTGGCGACGCCGTCGTTGACGATCAGGCGGTCCATCAGCGCCATCTTGCCGAAGGTGTCGTCGATGTCGGCGGTCTCCGTCGTGCGCGGCAGGAAGTCGAGCAGCGACGGTTCCTTCAGATTGACGTCGAAGGCCACGACGCCGCCCCGCTGCAACAGCAGGAATTCGCTGAGCAGCCGCGCGATCAGCGTCTTGCCGACCCGCGGCCGCGGCGAGGCGATGATGTAGACGGGCGTGCGGCGCATGGCGCTATATCAGCGAAATCGCGCGCCCGATCCAGCCCCAAAAGGAGCCGCCGGCTACTTCTCGCCGGCCACCTTGACCGCCGGCTTGTCGGTCGCCGCCTTGTCCTTGCCGACGATGTCGGTCAGCTTGATGCGGTCGAACTCGCTCCAGACGTTGGCGAGCCAGTGGCGCACATAGCCGCGCAGCACGAAGGAGTAGTTTGCCGCCTCGTCCTTCGGCCCCTTGTTGGCGACGAATTGCAGGAACGGCACCGAGGCGACCTCGACCTGCTCGAACGCCATTTCGTTGAGCTTCGGAATCGTCAGTTCGGTCGCGCCCTTGATGCGGTGGAAATAGGAATTGTAGGTCGACTGGTCCCACTCGAAGAAGCTGGTGTTGTTGATGAAGTTCTTCACCAGGAAATACTTCGCGCCGTCCATGAAGTTCGCGGTCTCGGCGATCTCGTCGAGCGAGGCGATCGAGGGGCCGAGGATGTGGAACACCGCGAAAGTGATCTGGCCGGATTTCGCCGCGTCGAGAAAGCCGATGTCGCGTAGCGAGGCGAGCGCCGGCGACAGCAGCCCGGCGCGGACGTCGATCACGGTCACCGACGGCGCGGCGGAGTTGAGCGTATCGAAGATCTTCATCTGATCGGCGGTCGCCGTCATGTCGACGATCTCGGTGATGTCGGGGTGGAAGCGCTTCAGCGTGCCGCGCGGCGATTCGGTGTCGAAGGCGCGGGTCGGGACGTTGTTGGCGCTGAAATAATCGAGCACCGTCCGCGATACGGTGGTCTTGCCGACGCCGCCCTTGTCCGCACCCACGACAATTACTGCTGGTTTCGCCATGATGTTCCCTTGCGCGCTGTTGCTGAAGGGCTGCGCCTCGGCGCGCCCCGATCCCCACGAATGAGCCGTTCCGCGAAAGTCCCCCGCGGATGGGCTGTGCGCCCACCGGCATTGCGCCGACTTTGGCCGCGAAGATGGCAGAAACGAGGGAGATTTCAATGATCGCGGCCGCGGGTAACGTTAATCCCGCCAAAGTCGGTTAACAACCGCGGCCGGCCGCGCTCAATGCCGGCCCCAAGGTCCTGAAAACGGGCCAGGAATCGGTCCCGCTATCGGTCCGGGCGGTTTGGTCGCCGCGCCGGGCGGCAGGGTGGGCGGTGACGGCGGCACATCGCCCCATGGTCCATGCACCGGCGGTTCGTCCGGGGCTTGCGGTTCGCTCGCCGGCAGCGTCAGCGGCCCGGGATCGTGACCGCCGGCAAACTGGACCAGCGCCTTGACGCGGGCATCGACGGAGGGGTGGGTCGCGAACAGATCGGCGAAGCCCTCGCGCGGGTTGTCCATGCACATCTCCATCACCGCCGAGGTCGCCCCCGGCAGTTCGCCACGGTTCTCGATCTTGCGCAGCGCCGAGATCATGGCGTCGGGGTTCTTGGTCAGTTCGACCGAGCCGGCGTCGGCGAGGAACTCGCGCGAGCGCGACAGCGCGAACCGCACCACCTGCGACAGCATCCAGGCCAGCGCGATCAGCGCCGCCGCGATCAGCACCGCGACGATCGCGCCGCCGCCCCCGCCCTTGCGGTCGCCGTCGGAGGACGATGACGAGCGGCCGCCGCCGCCGCCGATGCGGACGCCGCCGTTGAAGAAGATGCGGAACACCAGTTCGCCGACGAATCCGATGACGCCGGCGATGATGACCGCGACCACCATCATCTGCACGTCGCCGTTGCGGATGTGGGTCAGTTCGTGGCCCAGCACCGCCTCGACCTCGGCGTCGTCGAGGTTGTCCAGCAGCCCGCTGGTGACGGTGATGGCGTATTGCTTCGGGTTCAGCCCGGTGGCGAAGGCGTTGAGCGCCGGGCTCTGCATCACCTTCAGCTTCGGCATCGGGATGCCGCGCGAGATGCACAGGTTTTCAAGCTGGTTGTAGAGGCGCGGCTGCTCGGTGCGGGTGACGTCGCGGCCGCCGGTCACCAGATCGATCAGTTTCTGGTGGAAGAAATAGGCAATGACGATCCAGACGCCGGTGCCGACGGTCGCCACCGGCACAGCGCCGAGCATGTCGCGCCACGCCGCGTTGAGGTAATAGCCGGCGGTACGGCCGTCATTAAGCATCGCCTCCGCCAGCAGCGCGCCGGCGAACACCATCACGTAGACGAGGAAGAACAGCCCGGCGAGCAGCAACAGCGACCGCCGCCGGTTCGAGGCGATATGGGTGTAAAGACCGTAGGCCGCCATCGGATGCGCCTGTTGGTATGACTCCGCGCCGGACTCCTTCGTTCCCTTCCGGAAACAGCAAGAGGGATCGGCACGAGCCTCAGAATTTTACCGAGGGCACCTGCTCGACCTGGGTGCGGGTTTCGCCGAGATCGAAGAAGTCCTTCTTGGTGAAGCCGAGCGTGCCGGCGAACAGCGCCGCCGGAAGCTGCTGGATGCCGGTGTTGTATTCCTGAACCGCGTTGTTGAAGAAGCGCCGGGCGGCGGCGATCTTGTTCTCGATATCGGACAGTTCGGTTTGCAGTTGCTGGAAGTTGGCGTTGGCCTTGAGGTCGGGATAGGCTTCCGACAGCGCGATCAGCCGGCCGAGTGCGCCGGACAGCACGTTCTCCGCCGCCGAGACTTGCGCCGGCCCCTGCGCCGACATCGCGGCATTGCGCGCCTTGATGACGTCGTCGAGGGTGCCGCGCTCGTGCTGGGCGTAGCCTTTCACCGTCTCCACCAGATTGGGGATCAGGTCGTGGCGCTGCTTCAACTGGACGTCGATGTCGGCGAATGCCTGATTGACGCGCTGGCTCAGCGCCACCAGTCGGTTGTAGGCGGCGAAGACGAGGAAGGCGAGAACGACGATCACGCCGAGGACGATCCAGGACATGGGGAGGGGGCTCCTGAGAGGGCGACACCAAATCGCCTACCGTAAACGATATTTTGCGCAAACGGCAGGGGCCGTCGCGCGGCGCGGGACGGCGTCTCTTGGTCGTGATACCCCTTCGATACGTTCAAATTGGACACGTTCAAATTGTCCGGCGGATCGTTCCGTGTGAAGCAGGGGCAGGGGCAGGGGTCGGGAAGCATTGTGGATCGGGATCGCGGACCCATGATCGCGGATCGTCAATCATGTGATACGCTGCCGGCCGAGGCGGGCGGCGCTGGCGACAGAGTCGCCGCGACGCCGAAGCTGATGCGCGGCGTCTTCCTCGGGCTCGGCATCGGCTTCGTGGTGCTGGGCTTCGCCGGCGCGTTCTTGCCGGTGCTGCCGACCACGCCGTTCCTGATTCTGGCGGCGGCGTGCTTCGCGCGCTCCTCGCCCCGGCTGGAGAACTGGCTGCTGCGGCATCCCCGCTTCGGGCCGCTGCTGCGCGACTGGCGGCGGCGCGGCGCGATTCCGGTCAGGGCCAAGCTGATGTCGCTCGGCGGCATGACGCTCGGCTTCGCACTGTTCTGGTTCGGCGGCCATCCGGGGCCGTGGCTCACGGCGGCGGTGCTGCTCCTGATGCTGGTCGGGCTGGTCTACGTGTTTTCGCGGCCGTCGTAACCAACTGGCTTCAGTCGAGGATGACGGTATCGCCCCAGCGCAGACGCCGGACGCCGGCATACGCGGTCTTGTCGCGCCGGGGAACGGCGGCAACAGTGACGCTGCCATCGGGGCGGCACAGCTTGAGGCGCATGTCCGCTTTGGTGACACGCGGCGGCGCCAACACCCGCGCGGCGCGGGGGCCGACCGCCTCGCGGGCCAGCACGACATAGCTGAATTTTTCGTCCTCGAACGGCAGCTCCGCGCCCTTGGCCTGCCTGTGTGCCTTCAAGCGCGGCAGCCGCTGCGCGAAGTGGCACCAGTCCGGAGAGGTGAGCGGACAGGCGTCATCGTGCGGGCACGGCGCGACCACATGCGCGCCCTGCGCGATCAGGCGCGCGCGCAACGCGACGATGCGGGCGAAGCCAGCCGGCGTTCCGGGCTCGACCACCAAGAGCGTGTCGGCGGCCCGCTGCCACAGCGCGTCGGCGAAGGCGGCGCGAGCGTCCTCGTTGAGTTCGCCGATCATGTAGCTAGCGATCACCAGATCGGCGCGCGGCATCGCGGCGAGCGCCGCTCGCGCGTCGGCCTGTTGATAATCGAGCGGAGCGCCCGGCATCTGTTCGCTGGAAAGCGCCAGCGCCAGCCGCCGCAACGCGGTGTTGGCGTCGAGCAGCGTCAGGGTTTGCAAGGACGAGCAGGCTTGCAATGCCGCCCATGTCGCGGTGCCGGGTCCCGCGCCGACATCGAGCAGGCTTTCGGGATGGAAGTTCTCGCGCGCCTCGTTGAGCGAGTTGAGACAGGCGGCGACGGCGGCGTAGGTCGCCGGCATTCGCGCCAGCGCATAGGCCAGCGCGTCGTCGTCGTCGCGGATCGCGCCGGAGTTGCCGCCGTCGCGATAGGTTTGCGAGATCGCCGCCGCGCGGGCCGCGACATCGCTGCGCGAGCGGCCGTGCACACGCTGTTCGAGCGCGGCGCGCAACGCGGCGGGAAGGTCAGGCGCGATCATTTTTCAACGGATGCCGAATGCTACGGAAAAAACCGTCATGCCCGGACTTGATCCGGGCATCCATCTTCAAAAAAGAACATCTTAAAGGATGGATTGCCGGGTCAAGCCCGGCAATGACGAACAATAGTGGTTGTGCCGGATCACGCCACGTTCTGGTCGAGGATCTGCACCGCTGCATCGAGATCGACCGACATCAGTTGCGACACCCCGCGCTCCGCCATGGTGACGCCGAACAGCCGGTTCATCCGCGCCATGGTGATCGGATTGTGGGTGATGACGATGAAGCGGGTTTCGGTCGCGCTCGTCATCTCGTTGAGCAGGTTGCAGAACCGCTCGACGTTGTGGTCGTCGAGCGGCGCGTCCACCTCGTCCAGCACGCAGATCGGCGACGGGTTGGTGAGGAACACCGCGAAGATCAGCGCCAGCGCCGTCAGCGCCTGCTCGCCGCCCGACAACAGCGACAGCGATTGCGGCTTCTTGCCCGGCGGCTTGGCGATGATCTCCAGCCCGGCTTCCAGCGGATCGTCGCTCTCGATCAGATGCAGTGAGGCTTCGCCGCCGCCGAACAACTGCCCGAACAGCCGCTTGAAGTGCTCGTTGACGGTCTGGAACGAGGTCAAGAGCCGCTCGCGCGCCTCGCGGTTGAGGCTCTGGATACCGGTGCGCAGTTTCTTGATGGCCTCGACCAGATCGTCGCGCTCGGTGGCGAGCCCGCCGTGCTGGGCCTCGACCTCGCGCAGTTCCTCCTCGGCGCGCAGGTTCACCGCGCCAAGCCGCTCGCGGTCGCGGCGCAGCTTTTCCAGTTCGGCCTCGGTGGCGTCGAGCGGCGGCAGCGTATCGCCGGGCGCGATCTCGGCCAGCGCGGCGAGGCTGCTCGGCTCCATCTCCAGCACGTCGTGAATCTCGCGCTCGACGTCTTCCAGCCGCCGCCGGGTCGCCTCCATCCGCTCCTCGGCGCGGGCGGTGGCTTCGCGCGAAGCGGAGAGCGCTTCCAGCGTCAGCCTGGCGACGCGGTCGGTTTCCGCCATCGCGGCCTCGGCCTCCGCC